>CAWUIT010000059.1:0-12435 GCA_963922345.1 uncultured Dokdonia sp.
CCTCAGACAATTTAGAGTTAATAGAGATTTCATTAGATCATTATAAAGATCTTTTTGAATTAATGACTAGAATCTACCCTCCTGCCTATGGGCATTATTGGAAAGATGGTGGCACGTGGTATCTCAATGAAATATATTCTAAATATAGCTTAAAGGCTGATCTCCATAATCGGCTCAGTTCCTATAATTTTATTAGATATAGTAATAAGACTATTGGAATTTTCAAATTAGATTTTGACTCTGCCTACCCTCCATTTAATAATCAAATGGGACTTAAAATACATCGATTATACATCGACCCAGAGTTTCAAGGCAAGAGAATAGGCACCCAGCTAATGCACTATGCACAAGAAATCGCGAGTAGAAAAAATTATAAATTTATCTGGCTGGAAGCAATGCACACGCACGAGCAAGCCCAGTCTTTTTACAAGCAATTAGGGTTTAAAATGAGCGCTGTGAGAGCCTTAGAATATCCACTCTTGCACGACACCCATAGACCTATATGGTTTTTACATAAAATGCTATAAATCTTTGTTAAGCATCTGGTTTTCTGTGGTATTACGGGTTATCTTTAATAAAGAAGATAATGGATTTATAATGCTAAAAGTTTCAAAATATCTAATACTGTGTTGCTGCCTTTTCTCCTTTGTGAGAAGTAAAGCACAAAATACTATTCAAATTGAAGTAGCTCCATTTCTAGTACCCTGTGTGGAAAATAAAAATGAGGAATGCCTACAGCTTCTGGGTTCTGATGGTTCCAATTTAAAAGTGATACCATTAGAAGGCATTGAAGGATTCATACCAGAAAAGGGGTACGAATACACTTTAAATGTTCAAGAAATAGAAGCTAATAGCACTACTACTGAAATAAAGAAGTATATTTTATTGAGTGAGGTTTCAAAAATGTGGGTACCTCAATTTGCCATAGATGCACCTTTACTTGACGGAAGTTTTCAAGTGGTTGGTTTTGGCGGTAAAAGTATCGACACAAATGATCTCAATTTAATAATCAATGCAAATAATAGTATTATGTCCGGATCAACGGGTTGTAATAATTACCATTTATTTTTCAAACAGTTGGGATACACCTTGATATTTTCTAAAATACTCTCAACGCATTTGTACTGTGCGAGTCGCAGCACACTAGAAGAAGAGTATTTTGTTATATTTAATAGTGTTCATCATTTTGAACTTAATGATGACGTTCTTAAGCTATATGACATTTCAGATCGTCAGCTATTAGAGGCCGCTCGTATTCAGTAACACTCAAGCTCTTTTACCGAATCCATCTTACATTATTTTAAAATGACCACTAGTCAAAATGACAGTCTAGTTATTGGGCATTATCTTTGCACAAATTAGTTACTAATGAAAAGATTCTATTACATCGTAATTATTATTTTAAGCTTATTCCTTTCCGGATGTGTTTCAGAAAAAAAGGAGAGTGATACTACCATTAAATCTCCAAGATTTTCTGGGTACTATACGGTCACCAGTATGAATGACAAAGAACCTTTAAAGAAAAATATCACATTTAATATTGATAGTCAAAAAAGAAGGATTTCTGGTTTTTCGGGGTGTAACTCTTATAATGCAGAATTCACCCTTTCAAAAAATAAACTCAATATAGTATCTCCATTATCTACTAAAAAAGCTTGTCCACCAGAGATAATGAAGGTAGAAAAAACATTTTTTGAAAATTTAGTAAAAACCAATAGATACACAATTAGCAAAGGAAAATTACTTCTTTATAATAATGATCAAATCATAATAGAAGCAATACATACAAATTTATAATTATGGCAACTATACAAGAGATTCAAGAAGAGATTATAGATGAGTTCAGTATGTTTGACGACTGGATGCAGCGTTACGAGTATATGATTGATCTTGGCAAGTCTTTACCTCTTATCGATGAGCAATTCAAAACCGAAGATTACATTATTAAAGGGTGTCAAAGTAAAGTTTGGGTACATGCTGAGATGGATCAAGGAGAGGTAAAATTTACTGCAGATAGTGATGCAATTATCACAAAAGGCATCATCGCTATACTTATACGTACATTTTCTGGACAACCCCCGCAGGAAATAATTGATGCAGACACGTCATTTATAGACGAGATAGGTCTCAAGGAGCACTTATCCCCTACTCGGGCAAATGGATTGGTAAGTATGATTAAGCAAATTAAACTATACGCAGTAGCCTATCAAACGCAATTAAATTAATACAGAACCGCTTGCGCGAAATAAAAAGATTATCACAACACCGATATTAAAGTAGCAAACTGCGATCAAGAATAATAGATATGGAAATAAACACTGAAGAATTAGGAGATAAAATCGTACGCGTACTTAAGACCATTTATGATCCTGAAATCCCTGTCGATATTTATGAACTTGGACTCATTTATGACGTTTTTGTAAATGAAGATATGGACACAAAAATCTTAATGACCTTAACAACACCTAACTGTCCAGTCGCCGAAACATTACCTCTTGAGGTAGAAGAAAAGGTGAAGTCGCTTAAGGAAGTAAAGGACTGCGAAGTAGAAATTACTTTTGATCCACCTTGGACGCAAGACCTAATGAGTGAAGAAGCTAAGCTGGAGTTAGGTATGCTTTAAGCACAGTAATTGTTCCCCTTATAAATTTAAATAGTCACAACAATTTATGGCAGAAGAGATTGTAAATAGAATTGCAAACAGTAAGCTAGTCACCTTTGATCTTGAGGATCTCTATATTGAAGGTGCAAGATTGCGACTTGACATATCTCAATGGCTCGATCAAGGGTTTATCTTGAGAGAAGTAAGTTTTCGCGAAAGCGTAAAAAACCACAACTGGCAGCAATATGACAATGCTTTTGTGGCACTTTATTGTAGTACAGACGCTATTATCCCTGCCTGGGCATATTTACTTGTTACTACGCATTTGCAAGAGGTTGCAAGAAAGGTTATTGTAGGTTCACTAGAGATGTTAGAAACCATACTTTATACCGAGACAATAAGTACTATTGATGTTTCAGAATATACAGGTGTGCCTATTATTATTAAAGGGTGTGCTCATAAACCTGTTCCAGAAAATGCTTACATCCTATTGATACAAAAATTACAACCTGTTGCTAGAAGCATTATGTTTGGGGAAGCTTGTTCCTCAGTTCCTTTATATAAAAATAAGAAAGGACGCTAAAGCAGGTTGAAAGTACGACTTGATGCACTTATATTTGCTTGCTTTAATTACAAGCAATATATGTTACGATTCCTTTTTATTTCCATCTTCCTCATAAGTTCTCTAGTCACCGCTCAAAAAAAAGATAAGAAAAAGGACACTTTACCCGATGGCTGGCGGAGCAAGGGACTAGCCGAAATGCTTTTTAGCCAGAGTGCATTTAATAACGACTGGCAAGGTGGAGGAACCTCAAACGTTGCTGGAAATTTTAATGTCAATTGGGACGTAAACTACAAAAGAAAGAAACTTACTTGGGATACTAGACTTACCGCTATCTTAGGTCTAGCAGCTACTAAAGATCAAAAATTTATAAGAAAAACCACTGACCGCTTAGAGCTTAATAGCCTTGTGGGAAGTCGTATTGAGAAAACAAGATGGTACTATTCTGGCGTTTTGAATTTTAGAACACAAATGGCTCCTGGCTATGAGTTCTTTAATCGTGACGTTTCAAATGATGAGGGTGAGATTGTAGAAACAGTAGAAGATAGACGACTTATTACAGATACTTTTTCACCTGCATATTTACAAGCAGGACCAGGTATCTTATGGAAAGAAAGTAATGACTTTAAAGTAAACTTAGCACCAGCAACAGCTCGATTTATTTTTGTAAAACCATCGTTTACAAAAGTAGATACTACTGATCCTGAAGCGACTGCTGCCTATGAGCCCTATTTTGGAGTAGCCGCAAATGAAACGTATAGATTTGAACTAGGAGCTTCTGTAAGCGTTTATTACAAGGAAGAACTCTTTGAAAATGTTGTTTTTGAAAATATTCTCAATCTCTATTCCGACTACTTAGAAAACACAAAAAATGTAGATCTCGATTATACCCTCAATGTAGCTATGCAAGTAAATAAATACATAACTACAAATCTTGCTATGCAACTTATTTATGATGAAAACGCCGTAAGTGGTTTACAGGTACGAGAAGTATTGGGTATAGGTTTAAAATATGCATTTCTAGAATGGAAATCCTAGTATTATAGACGTTCTGCTCTTAAAACAATGAAGTCTACCATCCCTACTTCTTAAAGCTCATTCAATTTGTTATTATATTTGTAAGACAAATCTTAACTAATCGATTATGAAAAGAATCATTTTACTAGGCGCGGCTATATTGCTTACTCTCAGCACACAAGCTCAGACCGAAGAAGAGTTGAAGGCTCTTAAAGCTCCTAAAAAAGCTGAGATTAAAAAGCTACAAGCAGAAGTAGATGCCCTCCAGGCACAGATTGATGCATTACCAGGATGGAAGTATGGAGCTTTTGGAACCATAGGTGCAAATTTTTCTGAGTTCAGCAATTGGTATTCTCAAGGAACTCCAGATGTCTCATCGGCAAATGTTGCTATTACTGGAAATGTTTTTGCACATAAGCAAGAGGCAAAATACTTCTGGAGAAACAATCTTAATATCAACTTAGGATGGGTGAAATTTGATGATAAAAATGATGATACGGATGATGACAGCTTTAGAGAAGCTACAGATGTATTTAATATATCATCATTGTATGGTTATAAGCTATCTGAAAAAATTGCCATTTCTGGTCTTGGAGAGTATAGAACCACGCTTCTCAATAATTTTAACGATCCTGGCTATTTAGATTTGGGGGTAGGTGCAACCTGGACGCCACTACCTAATCTTGTAGTTGTTGTACACCCAATTAATTATAACTTTGTTATTGCAGATAACGACGCGATTTATGAGAGTTCTCTAGGAGCAAAAATAGTTGCAGATTATACGAGACAAATAGGCAAGATTGCTTTTAAATCTAATCTATCTACTTTCCAGAGTTATAAAAGCGGTGACTTTTCAAATTTTACGTGGATAAATTCTTTTAATTATAAACTTTTTAATCAAATTGGTGTAGGTTTTGAATTTGGCTTAAGAGGTAATAAACAAGAAAATCTTGCTTTCCAGCAGCAGCAGTTTGATGCACAAGAGATGCCTGTAGGCGAGAGACCTACCTTTGATAACTTGGATAGCCAGTTACAAACATATTATCTATTAGGTCTTACCTACGCCTTCTAATATATCTTTCAAAGAATATATTTTACAAACGTCTAGACGTAACAGCGAGTTCAAAATTTGAACTCGCTTTTTTTTGATATCATCTCAAAATCATAGAGATTATAAATGCAAAAAACCAGCCTAAGAGGCTGGTTTTTGTCGGGGTAGCAAGATTCGAACTTGCGACCTCCTCGTCCCAAACGAGGCGCGATAACCGGGCTACGCTATACCCCGAATTACTTACGGGGTGCAAATATAATAAATTCTTTAGGATAAAGAAATACAAACACCCTACTTATTCTATTCTTATATAACTTTCTCCTTCAGTTCGGTTTCCATCTTCGTCCATCTGGATTTGCTGGTAACTTTTGGCACCTAGTAATAGCTCAAATCTAAAAACTTGGGTAGTGTCTACTATTTTCATCATAGGGCCTGATGCATATTCTAAACGCTCCTCAAGGATCCCATCCTTTACCGTATATGTCCCGTAACCGAACCACTCATTACTGTCTGATGGATCGTTTCTAGTCCACATTACTTTTCCTTTACTATACATTTTAACTTGCCTATAGCCATTTTCATTAGGCATTGTCTCAGAGAGTGTACCATCTTCATACATCTGTTGGTTTTCTAACTCCCAGACACCTTCCAAAGTTAAGTTGTCTTGATAATCATCTACTCCATCACTTGTTATAAGTGTAGCACCCATCACATATAAGCATACTAATAAAACAGTCTTCATAATTTACGGGTTTAGCTTTAAAAAATTGATTTATAATACTTTAAGATACAAAAAAATACGATTCGCTTTTTTATATAATTTTATTGATTTGTAAACTCTGCACTCTCTACAACCTTTGCTATCTTTACCTCATAAAAATTATCTCTTGCTAAACGTCCTTTTCTCATACAGACAGTAGCAAGAATTATCAATTCATTCGGGTAGTAGCTTAGTCCGGTTAAAGTGCTGGTCTGGGGGACCAGAGATCGGAGGTTCGAATCCTCTCTACCCGACAAAGCTCGCCACTCAAGGCGAGCTTTTTTTTATAAAATTCTCTTTGTTTAAAATTGTTATAGATTCGTCTATCCAAAAAAAATTGCTTTCTGTATAATACCCTCTCATCACTTCAGGAAATTGATGGTACTTACCTTTATTGATTTTACGCTTTCGCGAAAGCGTACGCTATATCCATCATACTTAAACATTTATTACGATCTTTAAATCATGAACACACGGCAACGTCTTGATCGTGCTTATAAAGAAGCAAAAAGAGTATCATTTACAGACACAGATAAACTAGTGTTCTTTTCTGATTGCCATCGTGGAGATAAGAGCTATGCAGACGATTTTGCAAAAAATGAGAACATCTATTACCACGCACTTAAGCATTACTACAAAAAAGGTTTTACGTATTTTGAATTGGGTGATGGAGATGAGCTATGGAAAAATACTTCTTTTGAAAGTATTTTAAGATCTCATAAAAATGTCTATAGCCTTTTTCAAAAATTTCATCAAGAAGAAAGGCTGCATCTTATTTATGGGAATCACGATATGGTGTACAGAGATACGTCATATGTGGAAGCGCATTTAAGCACCTACTTTGATAGAAAGGATGGTCGTGAGGAGGTGCTATTTGAAAACTTAGAATACCACGAGGCCATTGTGTTAAAAGAAAGTAACTCTGGTCAAGAACTATTTTTATGTCATGGGCATCAAGCAGACTGGATGAATTATCACGGCTGGAGGATAAATCGCTTTCTTGTGAGAGTGCTGTGGAAGCCTCTTCAAATTTACGGTATTACAGACCCTACTAGTCCTGCGAAAAATTATAAAGAACTCATTAAAGTAGAGAGAAGAATTAAAAAATGGATTATTAATAATGATAATCTTCTCACCATAACGGGCCATACGCATAGGCCTCGTTTCCCAGAGCCAGGAGAAATAGCTTTTTTTAATGATGGTAGTTGTGTACACCCGAGAAGTATCACAGGTCTAGAGATCGAAAATGGAGCAATCTCACTTATAAAATGGAATATAGCAACCTCAGAATCTGGAACCCTCCAAGTGGTAAGAGAACGATTAGAAGGACCACAAAAGATAATTGATTACAAAACAGAATAATTATAATCTAAAATCTCATATGTCATTACTCGACAACTATGTCAAAAAAATGTAGGTAGAAGACTGGCAGCTTTTTAATAGAATCCTACAACTCTTCTGGAGCTAGGGTTACTTTTAGTCCGTCCAGTTCTGGAGTCACTGGTATCTGGCAACCCAAGCGGCTATTATCTTCTACATTAAAGGCTTCTGCTAGCATTGCCTCTTCATCATCACTCATTGCTGGCACACTATGGTCGCTCTCAATATAACATTGGCAAGAAGCACACATAGCCATACCACCACAAATACCGATAGTACCTTCTGGAGCGAGCTCAAAAGCGCGTACAACCTCCATAAGATTCATATTCATATCTGTAGGAGCATCAACTTTGTGAGCAACTCCCTTCCTGTCTGTAATGGTGATTTTAATATCTATCATGTGACGCCTCCTTAAGGGAAGTAATAATAAGAAAATTACTTAGTTAATAGCTTTTACTACTGCTTTAGGAGCTTCTTTCTTTGATCCATCAAAGCCTTCTACGCCGCCTACAGTAGTATATTTCATCACATAACGCTTATCTGGAAAAATACGTTGATATGCGCTTTGACACATTAATGTCGCTTCGTGAAAACCACATAAAATTAATTTTAATTTACCAGGGTACGTATTCACATCTCCAATAGCGTAAATACCAGGAATGTTAGTTTGATAGTCCAAGCTATTATTTACCTTAATAGCGTTTTTTTCTATTTCCAGACCCCAATCTGCTATAGGTCCTAGCTTAGGTGCTAGACCAAAAAGAGGTATAAAATGATCACAATCTGTATTAAACACTTCGGCGCCTTGCTTTATGGTTACACCAGACACGTGATTGTCTCCATAAATATCTACTACCTCTGCTGGCGTAATGAGTTTGATTTTTCCTTCGTTCTTGAGCTCTTGTACTTTTTCTACACTGTCTAATGCCCCGCGAAATTCATTACGACGGTGTACTAGCGTTACCTCACTTGCCACATTAGATAAAAAGATACTCCAGTCTAAGGCACTATCTCCTCCACCTGCAATGACCACTCTTTTATCTCTATAAACCTCAGGATCACGTATAATATAGGCTACGCCCTTATCTTCATAATTTGCGAGACCAGTAATAGGTGGTTTACGAGGCTCAAAACTTCCAAGTCCACCCGCAATGGCAACTACGGGTGCGTGGTGTTTTGTCCCCTTATTTGTTGTAACTATAAAGGTTCCATCCTCTAGCTTATCGATCGTTTGTGCTCTCTCTCCTAATGTAAAACCAGGTTGAAATGGTTCTATCTGTTTCATTAGATTATCTACGAGATCTCCTGCTAGCACTTCTGGAAAAGCAGGTATATCGTAAATAGGCTTTTTAGGATATATTTCAGAACATTGTCCACCTGGTTGTGGCAAAGCATCTATGAGGTGACATTTTAATTTAAGTAATCCTGCTTCAAAAACGGCAAATAGTCCTGTGGGTCCTGCGCCTATTATTAGTATGTCTGTTTTAATCATTGATTTTAGTTCATACGCTTTCGCGAAAGCGAAAAAATTATATCACTACGTCCTTTCTGGGAACTTTTACGCCTTTACATTAATAACCTCTTCGATTTGAGGAGCGTGCTTCTTTATGGTCATTTCTACCCCGCTTTTTAAAGTCATCTGGTTTACAGAACAACCTACACAAGCGCCTTGTAATTGTACTCGCACAATCTTATCATCTTCTATACCTAGTAATGTAATATCGCCGCCATCACTTTGTAAAAAGGGGCGAATCTCTTCAAGTGCAGCTTCTACCTTTTGCGTTAATTGTGCTGTTTCCATATTAATTATTTACTGCAGAGCATCCTGCCATTGTTGTTATTTTGATCGCTTCGGTAGCTGGTAAATCTTTATTACGACGTACGGTTTCTTCTACCACATTTTTAGTAAGAGCGTCAAAGGCTTGCATTGTCTGAGTGTTTGCTTGTAAAGCAGCAGGCCTACCTATATCTCCAGCCTCACGTATACTTTGCACTAGTGGAATCTCTCCTAGAAGCCTTACCCCTAGATCTTCTGCAAGGTGCTTTGCTCCCTCTTTTCCAAAGATGTAGTATTTGTTATCAGGAAGCTCTTCTGGTGTGAAATATGCCATATTTTCTACAATACCCAATACTGGAACATTGATACTCTCTTGCTGGAACATAGCAACACCTTTCTTAGCATCTGCAAGAGCGACATTTTGAGGGGTACTAACTACCACTGCACCTGTAATAGGTAAAGATTGCATTATACTCAAGTGAATATCTCCCGTCCCTGGAGGAAGGTCTAGTAGTAAGAAATCTAGTTCTCCCCAGGCTGCATCAAAGATCATTTGATTTAAAGCCTTTGCTGCCATAGGACCTCTCCAGATAACGGCTTGGTCTGGTTTTGTAAAAAAGCCAATAGATAGCACCTTAACGCCGTAGCTTTCAATAGGTTTCATCTTAGACTTGCCATCAACATTTACAGAGAGTGGTCTTTCACTAGCGACATCAAACATAATGGGAACAGAAGGACCATAGATATCTGCATCAAGAATTCCTACCTTAAATCCCATTTTTGCGAGTGTTACTGCAATGTTAGAGGTTACCGTAGACTTACCTACACCTCCTTTTCCAGAGGCAATAGCGACTATATTTTTTATTCCAGGGATGGCTTTCCCTTTAATTTCATTTGCCCCATCCTTAGGAGGAGCCGCTACTTTTAAGTTTACTTTGACCTGCGCCTTTTGATAGACTTTATCGTGTATCGTTTTAATAATATCAACTTCGGCTTTTTTCTTAGCTTGTAAGGTTGGGTTATTTATAGTGATATCTACAATTACCTCATCCCCGAAAGTAAGGACATTTGTAACAGCACCGCTATCTACCATATTTTCACCAGCACCTGGAGCAGTAATAGTTTTTAGAGCCTCGAGTATATCTTTTTTTTGTAGTTTCATGTGTCGTATAAGCAATTTCAAAATCGTCTCTAATTAGACTGATTCTAAATGCAAAGATACAACCGCAAGTAGGTATCTACCAATATATCAAATTTCAAATTATTTGTAAATCAAGCCCTTTATAGGTGTACAAATAAGCGTTTTAAGTAAGCTCTTGGATAGGGTCCCAGAAGTGTTTTGTAAAATCTTGAATTTTATCCTCTACAACTGTAATACCCTCGTTTTCTAATAACTGTTGCATAAGGTTGGTTTGAGGAAAGTGGTGCTTGCCTGTTAAGAGTCCCACTCTATTTACTACGCGGTGCGCTGGCACCTCTGGACGATTTGCCGCCCCATTCATTGCCCACCCTACCATACGGCTACTTCGGGTGGCGCCCAAATATTTTGCAATAGCTCCATAACTGGTCACTCTTCCATAGGGTATCTGTATTGCTACAGCGTACACTCTCTCAAAAAAGTTTTCTGTCTTAGGAGTATAATTCATTCAAAATAAATGGTTCTTACTAAAGTGATGATCATTAGAACAACCATCAAAACAGCCATAAAATAATTAGAATACTTATTAAAGGACGCTCCTTTTTTTTCAATCTTAGCAAAAAAAACAGCATAAAAATATAAGACTGTGAATGTCCCTATAGCCGCGGCTATAATGAATACTGTGATTGCCACGATATCATACTCTACTTTTCCACTTACATTAAGTGCCGCTCCTAGAGCACAAAAATATGGTATGGGTAAAATATTAAGTGAAGAGATCATCATCCCCTTCCCTAAACTCTTTAAGCCTCTGTTTTTTGAAATTTTCACCTTAGGTACATGATTCCTTTTTGCCTTAACAAAAAAGAAGATCGCCATAATAAGAAAGATTACAAGTCCAGTACGCAATAACATACTTTGCACGTATGGATTACCAAAGATGTATCTAGCCAATAAAACAGCAATAAGGGCTTGTACTAAAACAATTAAAGAAGCACCTAAGGCTACAAGTATACCGTTTTTTCTACCTCTTTCTACACAGGTCTTTGCTACAGACATGTTAATGAGTCCAGGTGGTATAACTCCAGCTAGTGCAGCAAAATAAGTGATTAAGAAGAGTTTTGTGGTCTCCAAGGCAGTCGTTTACTTGACTCTAAATTTAATATAAGTAATTGGTTTTCCTTGATCGAGATACTGTTTTTCGTAAAATGTCTGGATTTCTACAAGCTCTTTTGACGAGTACTCATTCTTATATACATTATGATTTGCTTCTAAAATCTCATGTCCCTCACCGTGCAACAAACCCAATGTATAACCGTGCATAAATTCTGAATCTGTTTTTAAGTTTACACATCCTTCTGGTTTCAAAACCCGCTTATATTTTTGTAAAAATTCAGAATTGGTCATTCTATGCTTCGTTCTTTTGTATTTGATTTGGGGGTCTGGAAATGTTATCCAAATTTCATCTATTTCCGCTTTCGCGAAAGCGTGCTCTATCAACTCTATTTGCGTACGCATAAAACCTACGTTATCTAGCCCTTCTTCTAATGCTGTCTTTGCACCTCGCCAAAATCGAGCTCCTTTTATATCAATTCCTACAAAGTTTTTTTCTGGATACATCCTTGCGAGACCCACAGAATACTCTCCCTTACCACAGCCAAGTTCTACGACTATAGGGTTGTTGTTTTTGAAAAAATCAGAATTCCATTTACCTTTAAGAGAAAATGTACCATTTACTAGATCTTCTCGCGATGGCTGAACAACGTTTGAGAATGTGTCGTTTTCTTTAAATCGCTTAAGCTTATTTTTACTTCCCACGTGTATATTTAATGTTTTGGTAAAATTAAGGAAACTTTAAGTACGGGCTAGAGAGAGATATTTGCATTGTGAATAGTAATAAACACATCCTTATTGCCCCTCTAAACTGGGGATTAGGACACGCAACAAGGTGTGTCCCAATAATTCACGCTTTATTATTACAAAATTACAAGATCACCATTGCTAGTGATGGGGAGGCACTCAAGCTTTTAAAAAGAGAGTTTCCAGCGCTTACGTGTGTAAAATTACCTTCTTACCATATACAGTATGCACGCACAAAAGCCCATTTTAAAAGGAAACTTATAGGAGATCTTCCTAAGATTTATAAAG
>CAWUIT010000060.1:0-12397 GCA_963922345.1 uncultured Dokdonia sp.
GTTTTAGGCCAGTTTGCAACATAGATTAATAGATCATAGTCGCAAGTATTACGTGCAAAGACTGGAAACCTAAGATCATAGCATATTTGAGGGAATATTTTCCACCCTAAATAATTGATAAGTACAGGACTCGTTCCAGCTTGATAATGCTCACCTTCTCCAGCCATATTAAAGGTGTGTCTCTTGTTATAGTAATTGAGTGTGCCATCTGGATACATAAAAATAAACCGATTGTAATAATGCCCATTTTCTGTAATTATAAGGCTTCCACAAATTGCAGACTGTGCTTTTAATGCCTGCTGTTGTAACCATATAATTGTATCTCCACTCATAAATTCAGCGAGAGGTTCTGGATTCATAGAGAATCCTGTGGTAAACATCTCAGGGAGAATAATAAGTTGTATATCCTCTGGAAGGTGAGCAATTTGCTCTTCAAAATACAATTTGTTTTGCGCTGCATCTTCCCAAACAAGGTCTGCTTGTAAAAGGGCTACTTTTAAGGTTTCTGACTTCATAGTATAAAGATACATTTTGGCTGGTAGATTTTATCTATCTTATCTTTACGAAGACAGATTTGAGAATATGCAAAATACTATAGCCAGGCGCATCTTTGATTTTTTAAAGCAATTTCCACCATTTCAATTTATGGCAGAAAGAGACTTGCTAGAGATATGTGGGCTTGCAACCGTTTTATATCTCGATAAAGATGAGATAGTATTTGAACGTGATCAACACTATAGCGATCGATTTTATATCGTGCAGCAGGGAGCAATCAAACTCACAAGACCTTCTAATGATATTATAAAAGTTGTAGATATATGTGATGAGGGAGATTTATTTGGCCTCAAGGTAACTTCTGCAGATACGTATCGAACCACTGCCACGGCAAATGAGGAAACTATTTTATATACGTTGCCGGTGGAAGAATTTTCCGCTTTCGCGAAAGCGAATAAAGCCATCTCAAACTATCTCATCGCTAGTTTTGCTTCAAACATAAAAGATCCCTACACACTACAGCAAAGTGGCGCTCTTTTAAACAACTACGAGCCAGAGCGAAATGCAGAACTTCTGGGTTTTCAAAAAATTAGATATCGCACCTCAATAGTCTCTTGTACCCCAGACACCCCCATACGTGAGGCAGCACGTCTTATGCAAAAACATCAAATAGGATGTATGGTGATACTGATAGATCAAATTGCTCAGGGAGTTGTAACAAATCGAGAACTGCGGAATGCCATCGCCAATGATGAATTAACAATTGATACTAAAGTGCGTGATCTAATGGTTACTCGTGTGATTTGTACAGAGCCATCAGTGACAGTGGCCCAGGCACAACTTATACTCTTAAAAAATGGTATAAGTCATCTGGTAATTACAGAAGATGGAACAATTAAAACAAAAGTAGTAGGTATTTTGAGCAAGCACGATATCGTGGTCGCTTTTGGAAATAGCCCCGCCGAACTTATTAAAGAGCTCAAACGCGCTACAAAGACAAAAATGTTGCGTCGCACTTGGGAAAAGGCGACATTATTACTAAAGCGATATTTAGATCAAAATTTACCATTATCTCACATTCTAAGTATTTTTTCTGAGCTTAAAGACGCGTTAATGCAACGCACTATGGAGCTGTCTTTGCAAAAAATGCAACAAACCCCTCCAGTAGACTTTGCCTGGTTAGCCCTAGGGAGTCAAGGGCGTCAAGAGCAACTCCTTTATACAGATCAGGATAATGCCCTTATTTATCAAGACGTTCCAGAAGAGAAGCAGGAAGAAACAAAGAGTTACTTTTTACGTCTTGCAAATAGAATGAATAAAAGACTTCATAAAATAGGGTACGATTACTGCCCAGCAGATATGATGGCTAGCAATGCGCTTTACTGCTTATCACTTACAGAATGGCAATTACAATTTACAAGGTGGATCAAAGATCCATCTCCAGAGAGTATGCTCTTGTCGGGAATCTTTTTTGACTACCGCTTGGTTTATGGAAATGTTGCACTCGTACAGAAGTTGACCTCATCGATATTTGATCAACTAAGCACGCAATCTGTTTTCTTTAGATTTATGGCTAAGGATGCTCTTAAAAATCCTCCGCCTGTAAGTTTCTTTCGTAATTTTCTTGTTGAGTCTGATGGAGAGCACAAAGATGAGTTTGATATTAAAAATCGCGCGATGGCTCCTCTTATAAGCGGGGCTCGCATACTAGCATTATATCATAACCTACAAAACATTAATACAACATCAGAACGATTTGAACGATTATCAAAACTTGAGACCGAGAACAAAGAACTTTTTGAGAGCTGTGCCTACGCTTTTAAGGCGCTTCTCAAATTTAGAGTAAAACAGGGATTATTACATCAAGACAGCGGTCGGTTTATAGACCTTACATCCTTGTCAAAATCGGAACGGCTCAAGTTAAAAAGATGTTTCAAACCATTAAGAGATTTACAAGAATTGCTTCGTGTACGTTTCCAAACGCAAAATTTGAGCTAGATGAAACTTTTCAATACCTCTCAAAACACCTCCCACCCCGATTTCTGGAAGCATTATATTGCCGCTTTCAAAAATGAGAGAAGTAAGGCTGGATTGTTTGGGAGTTCACTAGACTTAAAGCAATTAGATACTACGAGATTTGTTGTGTTTGACACGGAGACAACAGGTTTAAACTACAAGGAGGATCGCATCTTATCAATAGGTGGTGTTGCTGTTATTGATAATCAAATTTCAATTGTAGACAGCCTTGAGCTTTATATACAACAAGATATTTATAATCCTGAAAGTGCGAAGATTCACGGTATTTTACGTCAAGGAGCCTATAAAAAAGTCAATGAGGTAGAAGCTATCAAAATGTGCTTAGAATTTATAGGTACAGATATATTGGTAGGTCACCATATAGGGTTTGATGTAGCTGTAATAAATGCTTCTTTTAAAAGGTATGGCCTAGGAAAGTTAAAAAACAGATTGTTAGACACAGAGGAGCTTTATAAGAGACTCGTACATCCTGTAAATAGATCTTTACAAGATAAAAGATACACGCTGGATGAGCTGGCAGAAGCTTTAAAAATACCACTACAAGATCGACATACTAGCGCCGGTGACGCGCTCATTACAGCACTAGCTTTTATTAAGATTGTAAAACGACTTAATAGTGACGGGGCATTACAAGTAAAACACCTCTTTAGACAGATTAAGTAAAAAAGTTAAAAATTTATAAGTGAGATAGGGTTTGTGAGGATGGTGTGTTTCGCTTTCGCGAAAGCGTACTGCTAAGAATGAGAAAGAATCTCCATCAACTTAGTTGCTCCTTGCATTTTTGCGTGATCATATGCGCTATTCCCTTTTTCATCCTGGTGGGATAAATCTGCTCCATTATCTATAAGTAATTGTGCAATTTCTGATTGTGCAAAAGTAGCAGCATATATAAGAGCCGTCGCTTTGTTATGATTTACGGCATTTACATCGGCGCCATGTTCAATAAGCAATTTTGCAATCACTGGATAGCCTTTAAAACTTACACCCATCAAGGCTGTATTTCCAGAGCCATCTTTTGCATTGAGATCTGGTTTGTGCTTTAGTATAGTCTCGCTCATATCTTGATTACCGTAGTAGGTGGCCAGTAATAAAGGAGTAGATCCACGAGCGTCTTTAATGTTTACGAGTTCTGGGTGGGCAGTAATAATCGCTTTCACCATTTCAAGGTCTCCCTCACGGATGGCATTAAAGAGTTTGTCATTCATAAATTCAATATCTAACTAAAATACAAGCATAGTGCAGTTTTTAGGACCATAAAGATAAAAATAAATACGTCATATATATAACATTTTATAAATGCGTGATTTTTGCTTATTCTTAAGGAGTTTGACCATTAAACATCTGTTAATTCTTCCGCTCAAAAGAATGACCCTTACTATATTTGATTTATAACATTATAACTATGAGCAATACAGCATTATCAACTTGGTTAGAAAAAGATACAATGGCATCTACCGCCTCTCGTGGTGTTATTGCTGGAGTGTTAGGTGGTCTTGCAGGGACTATAGTAAAATCTGCTATTGAGCGCATATTGCCAGTGAGAAATCCAGACACGACATCTGCACAGCTCAAACTGGTTGATAATATTTCAACAAAACTCACCGGTGAGCCCGTTAGTGCCTCTAATAGAGATCTTGCAGAGCAGCTTGTTAATGTGCCTATTGGAATTAGTCTAGGAGCAAGTCTGGGATATGCAAAGAAAGACCGACCAGAAACAAATCTTGTAGAAGGCGCTCTTTTTGGAACCACCGCATACCTGGCAACACACGAGACATCTTTACCGCTTATGGGTTTAGAAGAAGCACCAGAAGATATTCCAGTAACATTACAAGCAAATGAGTTTCTTGCACACGTAGCCTTTGGA
This sequence comes from uncultured Dokdonia sp., assembly GCA_963922345.1. Lineage (GTDB taxonomy): Bacteria > Bacteroidota > Bacteroidia > Flavobacteriales > Flavobacteriaceae > Dokdonia. Next base: position 4,397 of record CAWUIT010000060.1, read on the forward strand.
GTAACAGCAGAGCTTGTACGTGGTTGGGTTGCTAGGCGATTAGACGACTAAAGCGTAATATTAAATAGAACACAGGATTTCAGCGGCACGTTTGAGTTCTTCATCTTCTTTTGCAAAACAAAACCTGAGCATCTTAAAGTCTTTTTGATCTAGATTAAATACGGAGGTTGGGATTGAGGCAACTTTATGTTTCACTGTTAATTCCTTTGCAAAAGCCACATCACTATCACTTGTAATAGTAGAGTAATCCAGCATCTGAAAATAAGTGCCAGCACTGGGCTTTCCTACAAATCGAGAATCTGCCAGAGAGGTCATAAATAAATCACGCTTACGTTCAAAAAAAGAATTAAGTTCTAGGTAGTGAGAGGCATCATTTAAATAAGCAGTTAGTGCTCGCTGACTGGGATGATGCACTGAAAAAATAGTAAATTGATGTACTTTTTGAAATTCTTTCATTAAAGCCTTTGGAGCCACGGTATATCCTATCTTCCACCCAGTTGTATGAAACGTCTTCCCAAAGGAACTCGTAATAAAACTGCGCTCTCGCAATTCTGGATACAAAGCAACACTCTGGTGTTTTTTACCATCATAAACCATATGCTCATAGACCTCATCACTTAACAAAATAATGTCTGTATTTTTCAAAATGCGTTGTAATTCTAGCATGTCCTCTTGCTCGAGAATGGTGCCAGTAGGGTTATGAGGCGTGTTGATAATGAGCATTCTCGTTTTAGACGTAATGGCATCTTCAACTACTTTCCAATCTACGCGATACGTTGGGCTTTCTAACTGTATAGGCACAACAGTACCGCCCTGCACAAGTACAGCAGGCTCATAACAATCGTAAGCTGGTTTTAAGACAATTACCTCATCTCCTTGTTTTATAAATGTAGATACAATAGTGTAGATCGCCTGCGTCGCGCCCGCAGTAATTGTGATATCAGTTTCTGGGTGGTAGTTACTACCGTAGAGAGAATTTATTTTATTTGTTATGCTTTCGCGAAAGCTAAAAACACCTTGCATAGGCGCATATTGATTATAACCGTCTAGCATTGATTCATATACGAGCCTGTGTAATTCTGGATCACTTTTAAATCCAGGAAACCCTTGAGCTAGATTAATCGCTCCATTTTCGTGTGCTAGTTTACTCATTACACTAAAAATGGTAGTTCCTACATTGGGTAATTTGCTGTGAAGGTTCATAGCTGGTGATTATTTGTGATCTACTGAGGGCTAAGTCAACTGTTCGGCAACTTTTTCTAATTCTGTATACCAGTCTTGTCCAAATTTACGCACGAGTGCATCCTTAGTAAATTTATAGACAGGTACTTTAAGTTCCTGGCCTAAGGTACAAGCATCATCGCAGATGGGCCAACTGTGATAATTTACAGCGTGAAAAGAACTGTATTTTTGAACCCTTACAGGATAGAGATGGCAGGAAATAGGTTTTTTCCAGTTTACTTTACCTGCATTGTAGGCATCTTCAATCCCGCAACTTGCCCAGCCTTTCTCATTAAAGGTAACATAGGCACATTCGGCTCCATTTACAAGTGGGGTTTCAAGCTCTCCATCACGCACAATTGTTGTTCCTTGTGCTTCTATAGCCGCAATCCCTTCCTTTCTTAAAAAAGGTTTTACGTCTTCATAAATGGAGGCCATAATCTGGACTTCATCCTCTTCTACTGGAGCTCCTGCTTCACCAGCGATGCAGCACTCTCCCTTGCAAGCGTTGAGATTGCAGACAAAATCTTTTTCAATAATGTCTTCTGAAACTATGGTATTCTTAAGTTGAAACATCTTACAAAGATAGGATGTAAGGAATAGAAAATCTTATGGCACCTCTAGAATTAAATAGGATTTCAATCATATGCCAGCATTGCTTGCTCTTTTAAAATGACTCAGATTTCTTGAATAATTAGCTACTTTTGAAACGTTCAAAAATGCATCACATAAGGTATGATGCATTGTTCCCAAAATAACACATCACAACGTCAATGAGTATTATAGAAAAAGATAAAAGCTATTTGTGGCATCCTCTTACGCAGCACCAGACAGCACAAGATCCCATTGCAATTAATAAGGCGCAGGGAGCTATACTTACAGATGTAGATGGGAAGGAATATATAGATGCAATTAGTTCTTGGTATACAGCTATGTACGGTCACGGGCATCCTAGCATTACCAAAGCAATGTACCGTCAAATGGAAACACTAGACTTTGTTATGTTTAGCGGGTTTACGCATCAACCAGCAACAACGCTCGCAGAAAAGCTCATTGAAATACTACCAGATAATCAACAGAAACTGTTTTTTAATGATAATGGGTCTACTGCTGTGGAGGCGGCAATTAAAATGGCACTGCAGTTTTATCACAATAAAGGTGATAAAAGAGATACACTCATAGCTTTTGAAGATGGCTTTCACGGTGACACTTTTGGGGCAATGAGTGCATCAGGACTGAGTTCATACAACGGTCCTTTTGAAGACTTCTTGCTCAATGTAAAAAGGATTCCAACTCCTCAAGAAGATACTATTGAGGATGTCGTACAAACTCTCAAGCAGCTATTGAAAGAAAACCGTTGTGCAGCTTTTATTTTTGAACCATTAGTTCAAGGAGCAGCGGGGATGAAATTCCACTCCACTAGCGGACTCGATAAACTCCTTAAGCTTTGTCAAGATGAGGGAGTCCTTACCATAGCCGATGAAATTATGACTGGTTTTGGAAAAACAGGAACTACTTTTGCCTGTGATCAGTTAGATACAAAGCCGGATATAATGTGTTTAAGTAAAGCGCTTACAGCAGGAATGTTTCCGCTAAGTATTACAAGTTGTACGCAGCAAGTTTTTGATGGATTTTTAAGTGATGAGGTGCATAAAGGATTTTTTCACGCACATACATTTAGTGGCCACCCCATAGGTTGTGCAGCGGCAATTGCAGGTATTGAGCTTCTTAATAGTGCACAGATTGTTGAGAATCGTCTAACTATTGCTGCGCGTCACAAAGAATTTGTAAAGCGTATTGAAAATCATTCTCGCGTTGAAAATGCACGAAGTAAAGGAGTGATACTAGCCATAGATATGGATATTCAAATGTCTCGTTATGGAAATTTACGGGATAAACTATACCAGTTTTTTATGGAGCGAGGTGTGGCCTTAAGACCTCTAGGAAATACCATTTATATAGTACCTCCTTACGTAATAACCCCATCGCAATTAAAACAGGTTTATGACACCATTATAGAGGCATTAGACACCTTTTAATTTTCTAATAACTCTTGTGATGGTGGCGTGAGCTCTATCACTTGATCACTACCTGCGATAGTGACATTATAAACATCGTACACTTTCTGATCATCTTCTCCACGAGCACTTATGTGTATAGTCGCTTCTCCTTGAGGTCCTTTAATAGGAATGGTAGCATTTGTACTTTTCACACCACTTTCAATAGAAATATTGTAGTTACCAAAACCGTTACTTTCAATAGGCTCACCTAAAATTGCAATAAGTTCTGGGCTAGCCTGAGCACTTATAAGCGCCTGATCACTACCAGAAGAGGTTTTGATTTTATTTGCAAACGTATAGGCTCCTATGGCAAGGATGACTACCCCGACGATCACAATCGTTAAGCAACCCCCAACAGGTACGGCCCATTTCCAATTGCGTTTCCACCAGCTAGGCTGTTCTACAAGTTCATTTTGTTGTGACATTATTATTTTTTTGATTGGTAGTCATTAGTTGTTTAAAGTTACACTTCTTTTAATAAAGTCCTTAAATAGGTGGGTAGCGCTTTCGCGAAAGCGTATTTTTGCAAATTCATTTTAACCCTTATTCGCATTGAAAACACCCATTGCCATAACCGGTCTCGGCTCCATTTCACCTCTAGGTTCTACTGCAGAAGCGCAGTGGAGCGCTTACCAAGAAACATCTGCAAAAATGACTTGGGAAGAAGAATTAGAAGCCTATACAGCTCGGTTATCTACTCAAAGTCAAAAAGAAATACAAGCTATACGTCGTGAAGACAAAAACTACTTAAGAATTGATCCTTCGGTCCTATATGCCATACACGCTGGCCGTAATGCAGTTGCGCAGGCTGGATGGGATGATGGTAATTTTGGTATTAATGTAGGTTCATCACGAGGAGCGACACAGCTTTTTGAAAAGTTTTTTGAGACCTTCAAGGAGCGCAATATTGTTCCTACACAAGCCTCTCCCTCAACAACGCTAGGTAATATTTCGTCTTGGTTAGCAAACGATTTAAAAAGTTCAGGCCCCGATATTTCACATTCTATTACGTGTAGTACGGCTCTGCACGCTTTATTAAACGGTGTAGCTTGGTTACAATCTGGAATGGCAAGTAAATTTCTAGTAGGCGGCTCAGAGGCAGCACTCACACCATTTACCATTGCTCAGATTAAAGCCATGAGGCTTACGCCTACAGAAGAAGGTACAGGGGCTTACCCTAGTATGGCGCTCAATCTCTTTAAAAAAAATAATACAATGGTATTAGGAGAAGGCGCAGCGATGGCCTGCCTTGAGTTAGGTAAACAAAAAAATGCTTTAGCCTATGTTACACAAGTAGGGTATGCAACAGAAAAGTTGCGACACGCAGTTTCTATTTCTAGTGATGGCGATTGTTTTAAGAAATCGATTAAGATGGCTCTAGGCACTACGGAGCTTTCAGAAATTGATGCGATCGTAATGCACGCACCAGGAACTATGAAAGGTGACTCCTCTGAGATGGAGGCAATTACCGCTATTTTTGGAGATGAAATTCCATTACTCACAACTAATAAATGGAAGATAGGTCACACCTTTGGAGCGAGTGGCTTGCTTAGTCTAGAACTTGCTGTACATATGCTCCAAAAGCAACACTTTATTGGAGTACCTTATTTAAAAGATAAAAGTAAAGACCATAAACTATCTAAAATATTAGTCAACGCAGTAGGTTTTGGTGGTAACGCAGTAAGTGTTCTTGTAGAAAAGGCATAAATAGCTCAATATCGAAAAAAGACCACCGCGATGGTATAATTTAAAGTTTTGCATAAAAATTTGTGACAAACTGCTATCATCGGACTAAAGACAATTTCCTATTTTTGATACTATGACAGAAATAAGACACAACTGGACCAAAGAAGAAGTACTAGCAATCTATCATAAACCTATGATGGAGTTACTTTATGAAGCTGCAACTGTACACCGTGAGCAGCACGACCCAAATACGGTCCAGGTATCAACATTGCTTTCTATTAAAACAGGCGGTTGCCCAGAAGATTGCGGGTATTGTCCTCAAGCAGCGAGATACCATACAGATATAGAGGGTAATGATTTAATGTCTGTACAACAAGTAAAAGCGCAAGCCTTAAGGGCCAAGTCTTCTGGAAGCTCACGTGTATGTATGGGAGCAGCTTGGCGTAATGTAAAAGACGGTCCTGAATTTGACAACGTGTTAGAGATGGTACGTACCATTAATAAGCTGGACATGGAAGTGTGTTGTACGCTAGGGATGGTAACTGAGAATCAAGCAGAACGACTTGCCGAAGCTGGATTATATGCCTATAACCACAACCTAGACACCTCAGAAGATTACTATAAAGATGTTATTTCTACTCGTGCTTTTGAGGATCGATTAGATACAATTTCAAACGTGCGTAAGACAAATGTGACCGTGTGCTCTGGAGGTATTATCGGGATGGGTGAGAAGGTAGAAGACCGAGCAGGAATGCTTGTGGCACTTGCAAAGTTAGACCCGCAACCAGAGTCTACGCCTATTAATGCACTTGTAGCTGTTCCGGGAACACCTATGGAAGATATAGAGCCTATTTCCATCTGGGAGATGATACGTATGGTGGCTACTACGCGTATTGTGCTACCGCAAACGCAAGTACGACTTTCGGCAGGTAGAACAGATATGAGTAGAGAAGGACAAGCTATGTGTTTTTTTGCAGGTGCAAACTCCATCTTTGCAGGAGATAAACTACTTACAACGCCTAATCCTGATGTAAATGAGGATATGAAGATGTTTGAGCTTTTAGGACTCAATCCACAAAAGCCTTTTGTAAAGAAAGCACAACCTACCTCTGTAGAAGCGGCCGATTCAAAATATGAATCTAAAGGGGAGAAGCCAAAATGGTCCCGACCAGGTCATAAAATTGAGCGTAACGAAGAGGCTAAGCTTGCAGGAAAAGCCGCCAAAGCTTAAGAACCTAAGCCTCATAACTATCGTACATTCTTTGCGATAAATTACTCTTTATTACTGTCTATAATATGTAGTAAGGAGTAAAAGAGATTTTTAAAATAGAGATACCGGTATATGCAGCTTCAAGAAATAGAAAGAGTAAAATCAATCACAAAGAAGGAATTTTTAAAGCAGTTTGTAAAGCCTCAAAAACCAGTTGTTATTGAACATTTGATAGACGATTGGGATGCTTATGAGAAGTGGGATCTTAACTATATTAAAGATATTGCAGGAGATAAGGAAGTGCCGTTATATGACGATAGACCTGTGAAGCACGATGAGGGTTTTAATCAAGCTCACGCTACAATGAAAATGCGCGAGTACATTGATCTGCTGAAAAGAGAACCTACAAATTTTAGAATTTTTCTTTACAACTTAATGAAAGAAGTGCCTTCCCTTAAAAAGGATTTCAAGTTTCCTAAAATTGGTTTACGACTTTTAAAGCAGATTCCTATGCTGTTTTTTGGGGGTGAGGGTAGTAAAGTATTTATGCACCACGATATAGACTGGGCAAATATCTTACACTTCCATTTTGAGGGCAAAAAGCAATGTATTCTGTTCCCACCCAGTGAAACTCCAAATCTTTATAAAGTACCCTATTCATTAATTACAAGAGAGGATATCAACTTTGATAATCCTGATTATGAAAAATTCCCAAATCTAAAACAGGCAAAAGGTTTTATTACACATCTCAATCACGGGGAAACCTTGTATATGCCCGAAGGATACTGGCATTATATGAAGTATGAAACCCCTGGATTTAGTATGAGTTTGAGAGCGCTTCCGCGAAATGTAAAGCACCTGGGTCACGCGTTATATAATGTCTTTTATATGCGTCACTATGATAATTTCATGAGACGTAGAAAAGGCCAAGCGTGGATCGATGAAAAGAATGAAAAAGCGATATTATAAACGCGTTTAAAAGAACTCGTTATAAATTAAAACTCGCCCCAAAAGAGATATTAAATTGATTATTAAGTTCTTTTCTTGGTATCTCAGAGAAGTCTAAATCATCATCACTACTATATTTAGCAAAGGGAATATTAAATTCTGTATACACTCCAAAGCCGCTTGTAAAAAAGTAACGTGCACCTAGATGTCCGCCAAAATTTTTGAGACCAAGATCTAATCCTGGATAAATGTCAAAATTCTCATCTACATTAATCACATTTCCTAAGTGGGCATTAAAACGCAGTCGTAAATCAAAACGATCTCCAAACTCAGCATTTTCAAATTCGCCTTTTGGAGCAACCTCGCTAAATTCTTCTACACTCAGTAAATACATTCCCTTAACACCTAGGGAGATGTTTTCACCTATTCCATAATCTAGCGTAGACACTAGCCCCGTTCCATCTGCTTGGAAGTTTGCACCTACTTGAAATTTAAAATCTTCATTGCCAGTATACGCTTGTCCGTATACGGTCGAAGCTATTAATAAGAATATAAGAGTATATAGTGCTTTCATATCTAAAGTTTAGGATCAAAAATAATAGTATTTAGATCATATAGAGTTATAAAATTTATAATTTATGCATCTTTTACAAAATGGAACTCAAAACAGTATAAAACTGAAGAAGTTTTGATTAACAGCTACTTATGAAACATCAAGAGTCTTATTGGACAGACCGCTATATTAAAGGAGAAACAGGTTGGGACGTTGGGTATATTGCAACACCTCTCAAAGAATATATAGACCAACTAAAAGATAAAAAGTTAAAGATTCTGATCCCTGGGGCGGGAAATAGCTATGAAGCTGAGTATCTATTT
>CAWUIT010000061.1:0-12359 GCA_963922345.1 uncultured Dokdonia sp.
CGATAATAACTTGTGTCAAATATGTCTATCAAGTTATTTACTCCCATAACCAGACCCATACGTTCCTTCGTGTAATTTGAGAAATATTCAACTACCCTGTAATATTCCTTAAAATTAGAGATCATAACCGTTTGACCTAATGACCCTAGGAGTCTCGCTCTAGCCATAAAATCTTCTTCATCTATATCTCCTTCTGCACGTAAATTTGAAAGTGTAATTTCAAATATAGCCTCTGTCTTTTTCTCGTTAACTCGGTTTGCCTCTACAAACATTTGATATGCTTTTTGGAACATATCAATATTTACCTTAGTAACGGGGCGGAAGCTACCTCGTAATGCGAGAACATTTTTCTTATAAAGTAAAGCCGCAGGTAAAATGTTATTTCCTTTTGCATCAAACATTACAGCTTCTGTCATACCGTTTTTAACAAGTTGGAGACTCATTAAACGATTATCAACGTGCTCAAACTCTGGACCAGAAAAGTTGATGGTATCAATCTCAATCTGGTCTTGATCTATATGATCATAGAGGTAACGCAATAAATTTTTAGGATTATCGTGCTTATAAAATGCACCGTAAATAAGATTTACACCTAAAGTACCCAGCGTGAGCTGTTGTAAGCGTGCATCGTTTTCGTGAAAACGCACGTGTAAAATAATCTCATTAAACTCTCCCTCTGGACTTATTTGAAAGCGTATACCTACCCAGCCGTGCCCTTTGTATTTCTTTGCAAAGTCAATAGTGGCTACTGTATTTGCATAGGTAAAAAAGATTTTATCGGGCTGTTTGTATCTTGAGATGCGATCTTCAATGAGCTTCATCTCGTGAGATAGCATCTTCTTAAGGCGCTTTTCTGTCACATAACGCCCATCATCTTCTACACCATAGATAGCATCAGAAAAATCTTTATCATAAGCACTCATTGCCTTCGCAATTGTACCACTAGCCCCACCAGCTCTAAAAAAATGACGTACCGTCTCTTGTCCTGCACCTATCTCTGCAAAAGTTCCATAAATATTGCTATTGAGATTTACACGTAGTACTTTGTTTTTAAGAGGGGGTACTTTTTCAAAATCTTTATCACCTAAAATTGTAACAGCCATAGTGTCGTATTTTCCATTATTTTATGGTCATTCAAAGATACGAAATGGTTGTAGTAGCCAAAAAAATAACTGTATTTTTGTTACATAATTAACGGTGTACAAAGTGCACAAATCTCAACTCACTTTCGTGAAAATTACCTTTCTAGGCACAGGCACATCTCAAGGAATCCCAATAATAGGAAGTACTCACCCTGTTTGTTTGAGTGATGACCCTAGAGACAAGCGATTACGCGTTTCTGTTTTGATAGAGTGGGATAGTTATAATTATGTAATTGATTGTGGCCCCGATTTTAGACAACAGATGCTGAGTACGCTTTCGCGAAAGCGTACCTCCTCTGGAGATCCTGCGCCACTTCACGGGATATTATTTACACACGAGCACGCAGATCACGTGGCAGGTCTTGATGATATAAGGCCTTTTGTGTTTAGACAAGGAGATATGCCTATATATGGACACAAGAGAGTACTTGATATCCTTTCTGATCGCTTTGACTACATTTTTACAACTGAAAATAGATATCCTGGTGCACCTAGTGTATCACCTCGAGAGGTTATCAATGACGAGCCACTTCGATTAGGCAATTTAAATGTTATCCCAATCGAAGTCTTTCACGGTAAGTTGCAAGTGTTTGGATATCGTTTTGATCGTATTGCATATTTGACAGATGTAAAGACTATCGCACCTTCTGAAATTGATAAACTTCAAGGTCTAGAAATTTTAGTTTTAAACTGCCTACGTGAAGAAGAACATTATACGCATCTCAATGTTGAAGAAGCACTAGCTCTAGTAAAAAAGATAAACCCAAAAAAAGCATATTTTACTCATATAAGCCATCGTTTAGGATTTCATGCAGAGGCAGAAGCTAAGCTTCCCGAAAATGTACACCTTGCATATGATGGTCTTACTTTAACTATTTAATTTTTATGAAACGTAGCATTTTTTTATATCTATTTTTATTTGCGGCTTTGTATATAATTTTTCAATATATCAATAGTAGTAAAGGATTAGAGTACCAGGAGCGACAGATATCTAAGTTAGAAGTAGACTTGGCAGAAACTGACTCACTACGCCGTCTAGCAAATGATCGCCTTTCTAGCATTGAATATTTTACACTGTTAGGCAATGAGAATACAAAAGAATATTTTGATAATGACAATCTTCAAATTAATACGATCAAACCAATAATAGAAGATGGATTGTATGCTCTCAATACAGCTCAAGGGAATACGTTAATTAATTTTGAAGGAGATGGTCGTCCTTTTCAGATTAATAGAGTTCAGATATTGAATTATCGCTGGATTATAGCAGATTTCTCAGATGGTAAGCGTTGGGGTGAAATCCTTGTAGAGTACTTTATTAATGAGGATGGAAGCGTAGACTATAACACTCTTGAAAGTGTGGTATATCCTAATTAATTTAAGCCACAACGGATATTCTTAAAAATCAACGGCTTTGAAGCCATTTTTTAAATTCATAAAAATTAGTAGGATGTACACCGTGGCCTACTGGAAACTCGCTTAAGGAGGTTACAATCCCTAATTTTTCTAAAAACTCAGGTGTCTTTCGTGCCGCCTCTATAGGGATAACTTGGTCTACAGTTCCGTGTGAATTGTATATCTCTAGGTGTTGATATGAGGGATTACTTTTTAAATCAATAATTTCTTCATTGATATATCCACTCAAACCTATTACATTTTTTACTTTCTCAGGATAGGTGAGTGCTACTGCATAACTTAGAATAGTCCCTTGACTAAAGCCTAGTAATGTAACGTTATGTTTATCGAGATCATATTTGAGAATAAGTTGATCTATAAAACTTGCAATTAAGTCTCTCGATTCACGAGCACCATCGTTATCTGATGATTTTACGCCCGCCTCATCTATGCTTATATGATACCAAGCATTGCCATAGGGTTGCATAACAATAGGTGCCCTCGCTGATATTATAAAATACTCTTCGGGTAACTCTTCTGCAAAACTAAAGAGATCTTCTTCATTGCTACCATACCCGTGGAGAAGTAGGAGTAAGGGTGATTTTCCTTCAGACGTTTTTGTAGGTTTACGAGTAATATAATCTAAGGTCATAAAAGAGATACTTATTTAAGTGAAAGTGAAAATTTACTTGCAGTAATATTTACTTTATAAATTGCCCGAGAATATTTTCTGGTAAAAGGCTCCTACTATTGGCACTAATTGTCTTTTGCCTTGGAATGCAGATATTATTCCATATAACCATAGCGCAAAGAATAGTATTAAAAAACCTATGGAAGCTAGTGGGATATCCAGATAACTCAAAGGCATCATTATTAAAAAATAACTTAATGTAAGTCCTAGTGACTGGCGTAGGTGAAATGCAGCAAACTCATTCTTAGACTCAGAGTTCATAAAATACCCAATGATCAACCCTACAAAAGTGATATACCCTACAACGGCCGCAGTCTTTCCTTCAAATACGGTTTCCTCGCTCATTAGTTTAAGATTTGCTGATTATTTGCAATTACGCCAAAGACTTTACCTTTTAATTTCTGATTAAGAAAAATAGCATTATGCGACGTTGAAAGAATGTCTTCTTTCCCAAATGTGGAAGATCCTTTTGTGGTATACAAACTTATATTTGCTGCGCCGTTAACTTCAATAGGATTTTGTACTCCTGTAAAACGATGTCTTCCTTTAGTGAGTAATTGTATTGCTCGCTTCTCACTTACGAGAGTGAGGAGCGCTTTGAAAGTTGCTTCTTGAGCAATCACGCCATACTTCGCATTATCAAATTCTACATTTTTATGCTCAATATCCAGGGGATTGTGATCACTTGTCACTACGTCAATAGTGCCATCTTTTACACCTTCTATAAGAGCATCAACGTGTTTTTGATCTCTCAAGGGAGGAAGTACTTTGTATGCGGTATCAAAATCGGTAATTACTTTATCTGTAAAAAATAAATTATGTATCGCAACTCCACAGGTAATGTCAATTCCTTTTGCCTTTGCCGCTCTCACAAGTTGTACTCCTTCTAAAGTAGAAATGGTAGGTATATGCAACCTCCCTTCTGTATATTCTAGAATATGGAGGTCTCTAGCGATTTGCAAACTTTCGGCAATAGATGGGATTCCTTTAAGTCCCACACGAGTGCTCATTTCACCTTCATTTACTAAACCTTTTCCAGCAATTTGATTTTCTTGTGGAAATGAAAGTACCAAACCATTAAAGCCCTGTGTATATTGTAGAGCAATTTTGAGCAGGTTAGGGTTTCTTACAGGTATTTGATAGTCACCAAAAGCAACTGCACCACTTTGCTGCATATCGTAAAGCTCGGCAAGTTCTAGGCTCTCACTATTTCGCGTAAGCGCACCTATAGGATATAAGTTTACGAGATGCCCTTCTGCCATTTTTTTTACGAAAGTTATGTCTGAACTGGTGTCTAAAATAGGGTAGGTATTAGGGTTAAGAGCAACTCCTGTAAAACCGCTCCTAGCTGCTACATTTAATCCATTTTCTATGGTCTCCCGCTCTTCATAACCAGGCTGCCCCATACTCACACTACAGTCAAACCAACCTTGTGAGATACGAAGATTTTCTCTTTCTATTACCGTCTCACCGCTCTCTTTGCTAAGATCCTTAGCTATTTGAGTAATAATGCCATCATTAATCCTAATATCTACGACTAACCCATTATGAGAGCTCTCACTATCTATAACTGTTGCGTTCTTTATAAGTGCTTTCATTTATAAAATTTTAGAATCAAGATTTCCAGTAGCATAAAAAATAAGGCAAAAATAACAAACCATTTCCAAAGCGATTCTATGCTATCATCTGTTTTAAAGTCTTCAAAAAGTTGCTCTATTGATGGTGATATCATTGCATCGTTAGTACTTTCTAAGGATATATAATTTAAGTTGCTCTCAGCTCGATCGTAGTTGTAGCTTACTTGTTGGATCGGGGTGTCGTTATAATTAATAGTATAGTTTGATGCTTTTGTAGGATCAGTGCTTGTTATGATTTCTACCTTCTTGCCTTTACGTTGCTGTAAAGGTATGAGAGCGTTAGAAGCATCTCTTGCATCTACTATTTTTAGAATCTCATCCTCTTGTAAACTTACAGCTACATCGTAAGATACAGACTCTCCTATAGTATAATATAAAGTTGGCAATTTGAGACCTTGACGCGACATATTATAAAAAGTAGGAACAATAATAGGGGCATTTTTAAAATTAGAATTACTTTCTGCAATGCTTCCTGTCATTAAAAAGATACCGTTTGAGCTTGTCAAAAACGGATCGCCATTTTCAAAAGATAAGATAGGATCGCCTCCTTTCACACTAAACGATGACGAAACTGAAGGGTATTGAAAATTTTCAATACGTGCATCAAATACATCATTATAAATTGGATGGTCGTAGTTTATGGAGGTTATTAAACGTTTATCCTTATTTACTGCAGCGATCGTAAAACCTCCTAGATTTTCTAAAGCACCGTTATATGCATCTATAGCACTTTCTGTATTTAGTACTATAGTTATGGTTCCTCCCGCTTTCGCGAAAGCGTCCAACGCTCCAACTAGGGAAGGTCTCAACTCATCAAGTTCATTAAGCACAATATAATTATATGTTGGCAGGCTGCTGAAGTCAAGATCTTTTTCTGAAACAGAAGCGAAGTCAAATTCTGGTTGCGTAAATATGCGCCGTAAGTAATCTGACGGTGCGCCATTAACTGCTAAGACTTTTATAGGATTATTTCTATTGATACTGAAATACAGCGTATTGTCAAACAAGAGTAAGGGATCTTCAATCACTAAGCGCCCTTCAAGGTCTATGTCGGTATTAATCTCAAATGTAACCTCTGTTGTAAGTTGGTCTTTAAATATCGCTGTGCCCTTTGCAACAAGCGTTTCCTTATTATAAAGAGAAACTGGAACATTAGTCTCACGTTTTTCTAAGGTTTTGATAATTGCGGTAAGTAATAGACTATTTGTTTTACCCTCAGTCACGTATACGGAGTCAATACTGATGTTATTTGCTACAATTGGCTTTAGCTGAACGTAGTGGGTCTCTATATCCTCTAGGCTATTTTGAAGTATATCACCCCAATTTTGAAAGTCTGACGCATTAATAAATCGTTTTTCTATAGAAGGATCATTGCTATAAGATCTTTGAGCTTTTAAAACTAACGCATTATTAGAAAGTTGATTAGCGCTATACGTGAGTTGAAGAAGTTCATTTTTATTTCCTTTGATAGTAATGTTTCTATACACATTATCATTAGTCAAAAGAGTGAAAGGCTGTTCTTCTGGAATAAATTTAATTAGATCTTGAAGTGCTGTTTTAAATAACTGTCCAGAAGCCCCTTTGGCTTGCATACTGAAGGAGTTGTCAAGATAAATAACATATTCCTTTACTCTAGTAGCTGCATCAGATTGCGTAGTAAAAGGTTGTGCAAAGGCAAGTACAATACACGCAATTAATGCCATTCTAGTGAATAAAATAAGCCACTTCTTAATGGTTGAGCTTTTGCGTGTCTGTATATTTATTTTTTTAAGAAACGCAACATTTGTAAAAGCTTCTTTCTTAAACTTACGAAGCTGAAATAAGTGAACTATAATAGGGATGAGCAGTAAGAACAGTGCATAAAGAAGTTCTGGATGTCTAAACTGCATATAAACGCGATGGTTTATTCAAAAATACTTAAAAGAGATTTTATCGCCTAATTGTAAAAGTGAAAATACTACCAGACCCAACATCAGAAATCACGCTTATCTCTCCACCTAAACCGTTAACTAATTTTTTTACTGTTGCGAGCCCCATACCAGTACCATTTTGACCATTACGATCTTTAGTACCCGTTGTTTTAAATAGTTCAAAAATGATCTGTTGTTTATCTAGAGGTATACCTGTACCATTATCCTTCACACTTATTTTATAAAAATCTTCCTCCGCAACACCGTTAACTACAATTTCTGGATGATCATTAAAATTGTATTTAATAGCATTGTCAACCAGATTTGATATGATTTGTTGTATCGCGATTCCAGAGACAGAATGAAGATTTATATCATTTTCTACCGTGATTGAAAGGTCACTAGAATTATGAAGCACTTTTACTTCAGAAACAATATTGTCTAATGTTGTGTTTTGCTCTTTAGAAAGTAAACTATCCGCACGATAATATTCAAGAAGTCCAGTGATATATGCTCTCATAGACTTTGAAGACTTATCAAGATGACCAATATACTCCCTAAAATCCTCATCGTTACAGTCCTCATAATCTTCACGAAGTAAAGTAATAAGACCTTCAATACTGGCTAATGGGGATTTAAGATCGTGAGCGACTAGTCTAGAAAAGTCTTCTAACCGATCGTTGCGATTCTCTATTTCTTTTAGAGTGCTTTTTAATTCCAGATTACGCTTGTGAGCTTCAAATAGTAAAACCACCTGTTTCCCTAACCCTCGTAGTGCCTCTATTTGTGAGTTAGAAAGTTTTCTAGGTTCTTTATCATAAACACATAAAGTCCCTAGTGCGTAGCCACTACCTGTACGTAGAGGTACCCCTGCGTAAAATACGGCTTTAAATTCCTTAATTAATGGATTATTTTGAAATCGCTCATCCAAGCGAGCATCTTCTACAATGAAAACAGGTTCCTCCGTGAGTATTGCGTGACCACAAAAAGATATATCTCTTGGCGACTCTGGAATATCTACACCGACTCTTGATTTTAAAAAATTGCGATCTGCATCTAGTAATGTAACTAAGGAAATAGGAGTATTACATATATGAGAAGCTAGTCTGGTAATAATGTCGTAAGCCTCTTCTGGAAGTGTGTCTAATAGTTCGTAAGATCTTAGCTCTTCAAGACGCTTTTTTTCATTTTGGGGTTTTTCGGGTATTTTCACTAAATGTTAATTTTGGCAAAAGTACATACTCAGCATAATCCTATCGCACATTTAATAAAACTTTAGGTTATGTATCCTTAGAACTTTTCAAAAGCTCCTAGACCAAATAGGGCGAAGTCATATTTTACAGGGTCTTTAGGATCCATACTTCGTAATGCTTTATCTAATTCGGCAAGTGCTTTTGCATCGTTTTGCTTTCGCGAAAGCAAATTTAATTTTCTCGCAACATTACCGGTGTGTACATCAAGAGGGCAGGAGAGTAGGGATGGACTTATAGAAGTCCATATACCAAAATCTACTCCAGGGGCAGCATCTCTTACCATCCACCTTAAGAACATATTGATACGTTTTGCAGCAGAGTTTCGTAAGGGGTCACTCACGTGTTTTTGCGTGCGCGGCAGGTGCTCTACTTCAAAAAAAACGCTTTTAAAGTGAGAAATAGCCGGCTGAAGCCCTTCCTTAGTAATCCCTTGAGCAAATACACTTTCTAGACCTCCGTGATTTTTATAAATGTTTTGGAGCGCTCTTATAAAGGTCTCTAGGTCCAGATTATTAAAGGTTCTATGTACAAATCCATCAAACAAATAGGACTTATCCTCACTGTAATTTAAAACAAAGTCAAGTGGCATATTTCCCATTATCTCCATAAGCTTTGTAGCATTTGTAATAATGCTTTTACGATTTCCCCAGGCGATCGTTGCCGTTAAAAATGCGGCAATTTCTATATCTTCCTTTTGAGAAAAAAGGTGGGGTATCTGTATGGGATCGTGTGGGATAAAATCGGCTTTTTCATATTGAACCGCCTTTTCATCCAGAAATAATTTAAGTTCTTTTTTATTCAAAAGTGGAGGTTTTGATACGTACGCTTTCGCGAAAGCAAAATTTACTCAGTAATAAATATACCGTCTTTCATTACTAGCTTACGGTCTGCCATATTTGCTAGCTCCTCATTATGAGTTACGATTACTAACGTCTGATCAAACTCATCTCTCAATTTGAAAAATAATTGATGAAGGTGATCTGCACTTTCTGTATCGAGGTTTCCAGAGGGCTCATCTGCAAGAATAAGCGCTGGGTTATTAATGAGTGCTCTTGCTACAGCCACACGCTGTTGCTCACCACCTGACAGCTCGTTAGGTTTATGGTCATATCTGTGAGAAAGTCCTAAAAAATCAAGCAATTCTTTTGCTCTCTTTGTAGTACTCACTCTATCTTGCTTTGCTATAAATGCAGGTATACACACGTTTTCTAATGCTGTAAATTCTGGAAAAAGTTGATGAAATTGAAATATAAATCCTACGTGTTTGTTACGAAAGGCACTGAGCATTTTAGGCTTCATCCCGATAAGGGACTGTCCATTTACAATAAGTTGCGTGTTATCATTTTGATCAGGTTGATCTAGAGTACCTAAGATTTGTAGTAATGTTGTTTTACCTGCACCACTTTGCCCAACAATAGAAACAACTTCTCCCTTACGCACGTCAAGACTTACATCCTTAAGAACCTGTAAGTTTCCAAATGTTTTTGATATGTGTTGTGCTTTGATCATAATAGTTCACCTACTTTGAAAATACGATTTTTCCTTTGCAATAATAACTTATATTGCCTGTTTACTGAACACGTTTTTGATATTATTATAATCTATAAAATATGTGATTCTTAGGGAAATGGTATGGTTTATAGGTTCTTCAAACAAGTTTTCGAAGCTCCTTACATAACTTAGTGTAGATTGCTCATCTTGCTTTGATACTTGATTACGATAGAGTAGTGATGCCTCGCTTCCTGGTGCAAATCTCCATCTAAAACTCAAATCTAGATTCCACACATTAAAGTTAGTATTAGGATCTCTACGTACGGCTGTGTCATAATCAAATATTTGAGTGCGTGAGCCATCGTCATTAAGTATAAAGTATACGTTGCTGCTATGATCTGATACAGCCCATAAATAGCGTAGACTAAGATTGATAGCTTTAAAAGGATCAAAATTATAGCTTCCAGTGATTCTGTTTTCAAATGACTTGACATCACGTAAGCCTAAAAAGACCTCGGTATCTGTATTATCTACCCAGCCAAAGTTATCTTTACGAGAGGAATAGTCTGTAGAGAAGATCATTAAAAACTTATCAGAAAATCGATAGCGAGGTGCAAAGTTTATAAAGTAATTAAATTGATCTTGATTGCCGAACCATTGACGGGCTCCACCTCTTAAATCAAAGGCAAACTTCTTTCTAAAATCTGTCGAAATAAAGCCACTACCTCCAAGATTTTGTTCAAAAGTTACAAATCTACCCTCTATGCGAGGCTCAAAATAATCTTGTTCTTTACTATCAAAACTAGCATTCCCACCAAAAGCAAAGCGCTCTATAGTAGCAAAAAATGTATTGAACCGTATGCTATTACGAGTTTGTACACTCGGATCATATAATCTCTGATGTCTTACCGTAAGATCAAAACGATATCGATTAAATTTACCTTTGGGTTGTATAAGTTCATAAGAGCCGCCTAGCGTAAAATTGTTGAAATTGTTTCTAAAGTTTACTCCTAGGTCATTAATATCCAGTTTTGTATTTGCAAAGTCGTGACCAAATCGATATCGCCAGTTTCCTCTTATTTTTCTTAAATCAAATTCTGATCTAAACCCAGTAGTTGTCTCTCCATCTTCTCTTACGTTACTAAAAACACCTCGTCCTGAAACTCTATAGTTATTGCCCTTATCTGCGATGTCAAAAACACCCGCTGTAACATTTGCATTTCTAAAATTGCTACCGCTTCGGGTCACATTAGTATTTACAACTGAAACAGAAGAGTTCTGATTAAATTGTTGATCTAAAACAAAAACATTATAGTTTGTGAGTGGCTCAATTACTTCTTGACGTCGTTCTGTAATTACCTCTTCTATTCCATTAGTTTCTGTTACCGTTGTTGTCTCTATAGTTGCAAATGTTTTCTGACCGACAGAATTTAATATTCCAATACCCAAACCATTTTTTGTCCGACCAGAAATTTTTAAGGAATTTAAAAGTTTTACTGTTGATGGTGACTCAAGCAACTCCTCATTCTCTAGAAGTTCTAGTCTTCCAGAAGGTGCGCCTCCAATACGCCTTGAGAAGAATATTTCTCCTTTATTAAACAGATCTATTCCTTCTATAAAGAAAGTTCTATTTTCTCCAAAAGTTTGTTCAAAAGGACCTAGATTAAGACGTACATTATCAAATGCTACTTGCCCAAAATCGGGGATTAGTTGTGCGTCTAGTGTAAAGCTGTCGCTCAGTCCATACTTTATATCAAGACCTCCAGCAAAACTTGTTTCTGTATCTCCATCAAGAAAACTTGTTGATGTCTGAGCAAATGGAAAAAAGGTAAGCCGGATGGGTGGATCGATATTTTTTACACCATTAACCACTCCATTGTATTGCGTATCTCGACCTACACCTCTTTGAATTCTATTCCAGGTATGAGTCTCATTCTGTTTGACAAGGCGTCTGTAAAAATTTACACTCCAATCTTGTACTTCTACCTCAGGAAAACGTAATGCGTTATAAGGAATTTTATACTCTGCATACCATCCATTTTGATCTCTAGAAACGCGACATTGGAAAACAACATCAAAACCAAAATCTCGATCACTTTGTGTAATTCTTTGGTCACCAATAGTTCCCGCACTAGTCACATAAAATCTAGTTTCATTTATACCGTCATTATATGTATTTAATGCTACGGCAAAGTGATCTGCTTGTGCAAAGACTTGATCCCTTTGACTAAACTGACTTGGTATCTTATTAGGATTAGGATCATAGAGATAGGCAGCTATGTAAACGGCTTGATCATCGTATGCCATTTTGACCTCGGTACGATATTCATTTGAGATAGTACCTTCATTTCCAGGCTCAAACATATTAAAATCACCGTAAGTGGGTAGAGATTCCCAGATAGGGTCATCTAAAACGCCATCAATTTTTGGTGGCGTTTCTATACGCTTTGCATTTAGAATTTTTGTTTCTTGGCCTAGAGTGATATTTACGTGAAGAAAAGCTAAGACGACAATAATAAAAAAACGCATTCTAAGTATTTGGAATTTCAACAAAGCTAAAGGTGTCACTGCGGGCATTATCTAAATGAAACGTTAAATAAGAAAATTAATCTGTTTAATAAATAGTATCTTTGGTTAAACAAAAAAAATATTATCAGAATGCCATACAGGAAATTCGAAGAGTACAATATAGAAGTAACAGAAGATGTAAAGTCTAACTTTTCATCAATCATAGAAAGTTTAGGTGAAGACACTTCCAGAGAAGGTATCATAAAAACACCAGAAAGGGCAGCAAAAGCAATGCAGTTTCTCACCTCTGGATACGAGATGGACGCTTCTGC
>CAWUIT010000062.1:0-12344 GCA_963922345.1 uncultured Dokdonia sp.
AATGGTGAAAAAGAAATTGAAATCCCTAAAAAACGTAGAAAAGGTAATGGGAAATATATAGAGCTTAAGGGTGCTACTGGTAATAATTTAAAAAATG
Organism: uncultured Dokdonia sp.; assembly: GCA_963922345.1. Classification (GTDB taxonomy): domain Bacteria; phylum Bacteroidota; class Bacteroidia; order Flavobacteriales; family Flavobacteriaceae; genus Dokdonia. Next base: position 98 of record CAWUIT010000062.1, read on the forward strand.
TCTCGATAAAATTACCACTAGGAAAAATGATTGCAGTAACGGGCGTATCAGGTAGCGGAAAATCTACCTTGATTAATGAAACCCTCTACCCTATCATGAATGCTCATTACTTTAATGGAGTAAAAAAACCGATGCCTTATAAATCGATTAAAGGTCTCGATGAGTGTGATAAAGTTATTGACATTAATCAATCACCTATTGGTCGAACTCCAAGGTCTAACCCAGCTACTTATACCAAAGCCTTTGATGAAATACGAAGTCTATTTGCAAAAACTCCAGAAGCTCTCATACGAGGCTATAAACCTGGACGTTTCAGCTTTAATGTTGCTGGTGGACGCTGCGAGACTTGTAAAGGTGGCGGATTGAGGGTGATTGAAATGAATTTTTTGCCAGATGTTTATGTAGAATGTGAAACCTGTCAAGGAAAACGTTTCAACAGAGAGACATTGGAGATACGTTATAAAGGAAAGTCTATTGCAGACGTACTGGAAATGACTATTAATGAAGCCACAGATTTTTTTGAGCCTATACCTAAAATCTATCGTAAGCTCAAGACTATAAAAGATGTAGGTTTAGGTTATATAACATTAGGGCAGCAAAGTACTACCCTATCTGGTGGAGAAGCACAGCGCATCAAATTAGCATCAGAACTAAGTAAGCGCGACACTGGGAATACATTTTATATCTTAGATGAACCTACAACAGGCTTACATTTTGAAGATATAAGAGTACTTATGGAAGTTCTCAACAAGTTAGTAGACAAAGGAAATACGATTTTGATCATTGAGCACAATCTTGATGTTGTAAAAATGGCTGATCATATTATAGACATAGGATATGAAGGTGGAAAAGGTGGTGGAGAGGTTGTTGCAACAGGAACACCAGAACAGATAATAAAGAAAAACAAAGGATATACAGCTCAATTCCTAAAAAAGGAAATGGTTTAAAAGTAAAGCTGTAAAATAAAACAGACACATATGCGTAACGAAAATAGACCTAAAGGATGGAACGAGAAAAAAACAAATGACTCGTGGGCCATCTTTAAGATAATGGGTGAATTTGTAAATGGATTTGAAAAAATGAGTCGCATAGGACCTTGCGTTTCTATTTTTGGGAGTGCCCGTACAAAACCTGATCACAAATACTACAAGCTAGCCATTGAAGTTGCAGAGAAAATTGCAAATAATGGATATGGAGTTATTACTGGCGGGGGTCCAGGTATTATGGAAGCTGGTAACCGAGGGGCGCATCTCGCTGGCGGCACCTCTGTAGGTCTCAATATTGATCTCCCATTTGAGCAACACGATAATCCTTACATAGATGGCGATAAGAGTCTAGACTTTGATTATTTCTTTGTACGTAAAGTAATGTTTGTAAAGTACTCTCAAGGTTTTGTAGTTATGCCGGGAGGTTTTGGCACCCTTGATGAACTTTTTGAAGCTATCACGCTTATACAAACACATAAAATTCAAAAATTCCCAATTATACTAGTCGGTACAGAGTTTTGGGGAGGTTTAATGGACTGGGTGAAAACAACCTTATTAGACAGTTTTGCAAATATAAGCGCTGGAGATATGGACCTTATTCATCTTGTTGATACCTCAGACGAGGTCATCGAAGTATTGAACAATTTTTATGATGAATACCAACTTAGCCCAAATTTTTAAAAAATTATCGCTTTCGCGAAAGCGTTTTCTAAAACATTATAATTAATAATCCAAGTTGTTTATAACATAAAAAAGTAATTTTATCGTTATAGAGCCCCATTAACTAGTATCTCCTTTGTCTATACGTTACTCATTACTTGTTGTTTTTTTACTATTGAGTGTTGCTCTATTGGGGCAAAACTCGATATCCATAAATGCACAATTACTACCTGACGAGAGATCCATTCACATTGATCAGCAGATTACAGTAATCAATACATCTAGCGATGTCTGGAATGAAATATATCTTACAGACTGGGCTCATAGTTTTTCAAGTAAGACAACTCCGCTTGCGAGACGCTTCTCTCAATCTTTTGAAAAGAAATTTCACCTAGCTCCAGAGAGTGATCGAGGTTTTACAAAAGTTAAGGCAATTACTGGACAGCAAACTATCTTACAATATACTAGACCAGAAAAAACCCCTGATATTCTTAAAGTATTGCTTAGTAAACCCCTCAAGCCGGGTGAGACACTATCTCTCAATCTGGAGTATACTGTAATGCTACCTGATACAAAATTTACAAATTATGGCATCACTCGTGATGGAGACTATAACTTGAGATATTGGTTTATGACCCCAGCAGTTTACAAGGACGGCTGGCAATATTATAGTAATAAAGATCTCAATGACCGCTATTTTGATCAAACAGATATTACAGTCACCTTCTCTATTCCCAATGGTTATAATCTAGTCACAGATCTAGAGCAAAATAGCCAAGGTAGCTCGTATGCTCAAGGCGAAAAGTTGACAAGACTCACTGGTAAAAAACGCACAGACGTTAAGATATTCTTACTCAAGAATTCCAATTATGAAGAGGTACAGACAGATTATGTCACGATTGTTTCTAATCTTCATGATTACAAAGTTCCATCTCCTTTAAGGGCTATTATATCTGATCGTATAGCTGGGTTTCTACATTCTAGTTTGGGGCCCTACCCTTTTGATAAAATTTTGGTGACAGATCTCGATTATAAGGAGCAACCCGTTTATGGATTAAATCAACTTCCAAGCTTCATAAGTCCTTTTCCTGATGGTTTTCAATATGAGCTTAAGCTTCTCAAAACAACCATTAATAATTACGTAAATAACACATTACTTGTAAATCCAAGGACAGACAGATGGCTCATAGATGGTATAAAAGTATTTATGCTACAGAAGTATATGAATACTTATTATCCTGATCTTAAAGTGGTTGGTAATCTAGAGAAATATTGGCTTATTAGACAGTTTTATGCATCAGAACTAGAATTTAATGATCAATTTAATATTCTCTATACACATATATCAAGACTTAATCTTGACCAAAGTCTTAAGACTCCGTATGACCGCCTAATTAAATACAATAAAGACATTGGAACCTCTTATAAGAGTGGTGTGGGACTTACGTATCTCAATGATTATTTAGGTAATAATCAGATTGATTCATTAATTAAAGATTTCTATCAAGAGTTTAAATCAACACCTCTAGATTCTAAAGAATTTGAGAGAGCTCTTAAAGCTCGAACAAAGAAAGATGTAGATTGGTTTTTTGATGACTATTTAAATTCTAATGCACGGATTGATTATGCCTTAAAAAACTCAAGAACTTTAGGAGACTCTATTTATGTAGATGTGAAAAAAAAGAAGCGTCGTAGTTCTCCTATCTCCATTTACAGCTTTAAAAATGACAGTCTGGTAGATAAAAGATGGGTCTCTGGAAAAAGTCAAACGGAAACCCTGTCATATCCAAAAGATCAGGCAGATCACTTCATTCTCAATTATGAAAAAATTATTCCTGAGAATAACTTGCGAAATAATCATGAAAAGCCAGGGGCATTTTTAGGTATTGACAAACCATTACAATTCAAACTTTTTCAAGATTTTGAAAACCCGGCAAAGAATCAGTTGTTTTTTATGCCTGTTGCAGAGTTTAATATTTATGATGGCTTTTCACCAGGTATTAAACTATATAATAAAACCTTACTTACTAAAGCGCTTAATTATAAAATAGAGCCACAAATAGGTTTAAAATCAAAAAAACTTATTGGAAGCGCATTTATCGCATATAGGCACGACTTTCAAAACCAAGGATTGTACGCGCTTCGTTATGGGATATCTGGTAATAGATCTTCTTACGCTCCAGACCTGCTTTTCACTCGCTTTACACCATTTATAAATTTTAATTTTAGAACTTCAGATTTAAGAGCAAATAAGAGACAGAGCGCTTCTGCACGATTTGTAAGTGTCCAAAGGCAGGAAGATCCCCTAGTGCCGTTGCCAACACCTAATTATGATGTTTTAAACCTGAGATATGTGAGATCCAACCCTGGAATTATTCATACGCTCAATCTAGCGGGAGATGTTCAATTTGCAAAGAATTTTGGAAAAATATCTGGTACCATATTTTATAGACGGCTATTTTTAAATAATAGACAACTTAATGTACGTCTGTTTGGCGGGTTATTTACTTATAATAATACTCAGTCTGATGGGGATTTTTTCAGTTTTGCGCTTGATAGACCTACAGATTATTTATTTGATTATAATTACTACGGCCGCTCAGAAGATAGCGGGCTGTTCTCACAGCAGATTATCATTGCAGAAGGAGGCTTTAAATCTCAACTAGATGAAGTTGCTCCCGTATTTGCAAATGAATGGATGTTTACAGCAAATGCGAGCACTACCCTATGGAGGTATTTTTATGCATATGGAGATGTTGGAGTTTTAAAAAATAATTTTGATTCTGGGACGCTAGTCTATGACTCTGGAATACAAGTGAGTTTATTAGATGATTTTTTTGAACTATACTTCCCTATTTACTCTAATCTAGGCTGGGAGATTGGACAGCCTAACTACGATCAAAAAATCCGATTTCAATTAGAATTGAGTTTGGATACACTTATTCGTCTTTTTTCACGAAAGTGGTATTAAAGCAAACAGATTAGCAGTGTTGTTACTTTGTCATATTCTTAATAAATAGCCTTTTTATTAGATATTATTAAATTTAACATACATTAATCTATAAAAATGTGTGATAATTATAAGTATTTAACTCCTATGCATATTGCATCCTGAGCGCATTTTGGTTATTTTTACATTTTGATCTTTCAAATTTATGGCAACAACTCCAGATACTAAAGCAGCATTATCTTACGAAGATTTTAAACAATCTGTAATTGAAGATTACAAAATTGCGGTGACTAGCCGGGAGTGTAGTTTATTAGGAAGACGAGAGGTTCTGACTGGAAAAGCAAAGTTTGGAATTTTTGGTGACGGGAAAGAGTTACCACAACTTGCTTGGGCACGTGCGTTTCAAGATGGCGATTTTAGATCTGGTTATTATAGGGACCAAACATTTATGATGGCTATTAACCATCTATCGATAGAAGAGTTTTTTGCCGGGCTCTATGCGCATACTGATATTGCTTTTGACCCAATGAGTGCAGGAAAACAAATGGGCGGTCACTTTGCTACACACAGTCTTGATGCAAAAGGAAATTGGAAAAATTTACTAGCACAAAAAAATTCAAGCGCAGATATCTCTCCCACCGCAGGTCAAATGCCTAGATTATTAGGTCTTGCCCAAGCTTCAAAAATATATCGACACGTAAAGGAAACTGAGAGTGAAAACTTCTCTGATCAAGGAAATGAGGTCGCTTGGGGAACTATAGGAAATGCGAGTACAAGTGAAGGCTTGTTTTTTGAAACCATAAATGCAGCTGGTGTACTTCAAGTACCTATGGTTATAAGTGTATGGGATGATGAATATGGTATCTCTGTTCACGCTAAGCACCAAACTACAAAAGAGGACATTTCAAAAATCCTGTCTGGTTTCCAGCGGGATGATCAAGATAATGGATATGAAATCATCAAGGTTAATGGATGGGACTACCCAGCATTAGTCGAGGCTTATAAAAAAGCTGGAGAAATAGCACGTGAAGAGCACGTACCTGTTTTGGTTCACGTTATAGAGCTTACACAACCGCAGGGACACTCAACATCTGGTTCTCACGAGCGCTATAAAGATAAGGAGCGACTTGAATGGGAAAGAAATCACGACTGTAATGTAAAGTTTAGAAACTGGCTTATTGATCAGGGACTGGCTACAGAGGAAGAGCTGAGTCAAATTGATAAAGAACTCAAGAAAAAAGTACGTGATGGTAAAAAGGCAGCTTGGGAGGCTTTCTTACATCCCATCAAACAAGAAAAGCAAGCACTAACAACTATACTTGAAGACCTTATCAAAACTTCTGAAAATGGTAGTTTCATAAAGCCACTGTATGATAACCTTATAGATAATAAAGAATCTCTTAAATCCGATCTTTTAAGCACGGCGAGAAAAGCATTACGTTTTACATTAAATGAGCATATAAAGTCTAAGGATAATCTAAAAAACTGGATTGATACCTATCTTAATAAAACGCAACCACAGTATAGTGCGCATTTATACAATGACTTTGGTACTGGTGCTACAAATGTTAGCGAGGTACCTCCTACCTACAGTGATGAAAATCTCGTAGATGGTCGAGTAGTTCTGCGCGATAATTTTGATGCTATTTTCAAAAAGTACCCTAATACATTAGTTTTCGGAGAGGATGCCGGTACTATAGGTGATGTGAACCAGGGACTTGAGGGAATGCAAGAAAAGTATGGTGATCTACGTGTAGCCGATGCAGGCATAAGAGAAGCGACAATTCTAGGACAAGGGATTGGAATGGCGATGAGAGGTTTACGACCTATTGCAGAGATCCAGTATCTTGATTATGTGCTCTACGCTTTACAGATTATGAGTGATGATCTTGCAACACTGCGATATAGATCACATGGAAAACAAAAAGCACCTCTTATAGTAAGAACAAGGGGACATAGACTTGAAGGAATATGGCATAGCGGCTCGCAGATGGGAGCTATTATCCATCTTCTGAGAGGTATGTATATTCTTACGCCTAGAAATATGGTCAAAGCTGCTGGCTTTTACAATACATTATTAGAAAGTGATGAACCAGCACTTGTTGTAGAATGTCTTAACGGGTATAGACTCAAAGAAAATTTACCTACTAACATTGGAGAGTTTAAAACACCAATAGGTATTGTAGAGACTATTAAAGAAGGGACTGACATTACTGTGTTAAGTTATGGTAGCACATTACGCATCGTGATGGATGTTGCTAAAGATTTACTTAGTGTAGGAATAAATATTGAAGTAATAGATGCGCAAACACTTTTGCCTTTTGACTTACACCACGATGTGGTAAAGAGTATTAAAAAGACAAACAGATTTATCGTTATTGATGAAGATATGCCAGGTGGTGCGAGTGCTTACTTGTTAAATGAAGTTCTCAACACTCAAGATGCTTACAAATATCTAGATAGCAAACCGGAAACAATGGCTGCAAAGCCACATAGACCCGCATATGGTACAGATGGTGACTATTTCTCAAAGCCATCAGCAGATGATATTTTTGAAAAATTATATGCTATGATGCACGAAACTGATCCTACAAATTATCCAAAGTTACGCTAGAAGCATTTAGATTAGACTCTTTTAGCTTTCGCGAAAGCGTTAGATCTCTAGAACTTTGTCTATACATTAATATTAACGAAGTACTGACCTTACTCTGGATACTCAATTCTTAGATGATAGATATTATTGAGTTTTTTCTTTAATACTTTTTTGATTTGCTGTATTTCTTTAAAAGTTATATCGGCATTTAAGTATTGATCCTCTTCCATTTGCTTTTTAATAATCTTTTCAACAAAAGCATCTATCAAAGTTGATGTTGGATTTTTGAGACTCTTAGACGCTGCCTCAACACTGTCTGCCATCATTAATATGGCTGTTTCCTTACTAAAAGGTAAAGGACCAGGATATTGAAAGTCTTCTATAGCTGCATCTTCATCAATTTCTTTTTCTTTAAAGTAGAAATATTGAACCGTGCTTGTACCGTGATGTGTGCGTATAAAATCAATAACCCTATCTGGTAAGTTGTATTTGCGAGCAAGCTCTATACCATTGATAACGTGGTCTATAATGATGCGTGCACTTTCCTTAGGTGAGAGGTCGTCGTGACTATTAATACCTGTAGCTTGGTTCTCAGTAAAATCTGTTGGATTTTCCATTTTTCCAATGTCGTGGTATAATGCTCCAACGCGCACTAGCATAGCATTTGCGCCTATTTCATTTGCTGCTGCTTCAGAGAGATTTGCTACGTTGAGACTATGGTGAAAAGTTCCGGGTGCCTCATCTGCTAGTCGTTTGAGCAATTTTGAATTAGTATCAGAAAGCTCTAACAGCGATACATCGCTTACTAGTCCAAATATCTTCTCGTATATATATATAAGCGGCTGTACAAATAGTGTGGCGAGACCTGCGAGCATAAAATTGCCAAACTCTTCTAAAAGCAATCCATCAATACCCCCTTCGCTTATGATATTGAACGCAAAATATGCCAAAATATAGATAAGAGTAATCTGTCCCACAGAAATAAAGAGATTTGCTCTCTTATAAAGTTCTGGAACCGTCAGAATAGTCACAATACCTGCAATCACTTGTAAAAAGAAATATTCAAAACTATCTGGAACAATAAACCCTAAAAGCAATATAGCAATGACGTGCGTAAATAGTCCTAAGCGAGCATCAAAGAACGCTTTAATAATCAATGGCAGTATGCACATAGGTACGGCATACACATATTGCGGACTCCATTTCACTACAAATGTTGTAAGGAGAACCATCACAAGCACATTAAAAAAGACAAATGTAACTTTGGTATTATTTAAAAATACAGAAGGACGATACGTTCTAATAAATAAGAGAAGCATTACTAGTGCCAAGAGAACTAGTAATATATATCCAGATAGTACCCAATTATAACGCGAGTCGCTTATATTCTGTGATTCGTATTTCGCTTTAAGCGAAAGTAATTTTTGCAATGCATCTCCCTCTACAAGCTCACCGCGGGCGATGATAATGCTACCTTTTGGTACAATGTTTCTAGTCTCTGAAATTTGATCAAGTTCAATTTGTAACGTTTCAGTAGTTAAAGACTCATCAAGAGAAACATTTGCTTGTAAACCATCAAAATAGAGTTGTAAATACTTATTTGCATAATCGCTATACCTACTATTATTCAAAATGGTAGCAAGCTCTTCTGTGATTGTATTTAAAACATAAATCTCACCAAGAGTAATTTCAGATACTTCATTGCCCTTACGTAGATAAATGAGCCTACCAGAATCATAGATAGGTTTTTCTTTAATTATACCTTTTTTATAGATGGATTTTAAAAGATCTTCCCCGTAAGTTTTTAAAACACTTTTTGAAATACTATAATTTAGACTATCTGGAAAAACCTGATCAAAGTTTGCATTGTATACATTTAGACTTCGCTCTACTACATCTTGATCATACGTAAAATATACGGCAGATTGTGATTTTACCTGATCGCGCTCCTGCTCCAGCTCTGACTCACTTTTTAAGATGGCAAAATCTTCATCGGCATATAGATTTTCATATTGCCAGGGGAACCCCTTTTGAATTTCATATTGAAACTTTCCACTTTTTGGAAAAAAGTAAACTATAAATCCGGTACTTATCACAATAAGCAATAGCTTATAGAGTAGATCTTGATGTTTGTAAAAATTCTGCACGGTACGGCTCATAGGTCTCAATCGTAGTACGCTAAATTACTAAAATATTATTGCTTAAAATCACGCCGGAAAGGCATCTATAAATTCAAAATCTTATAATTTTCCTTACCTTCGCTAGAGATATTTTTCAAATTTCAAACACACATTTTATGAGTAAAAACGTTGTCATAGTTGCTGCTGCACGCACCCCAATAGGAAGTTTTATGGGGAGTTTATCAACCGTATCTGCTAGTAAGCTTGGTGCTATTGCTATTAAAGGCGCACTAGATAAAATCAATCTCGATGCCTCGCAGGTAAATGAGGTTTATATGGGTAATGTTGTTCAGGCGGGCGTAGGTCAAGCACCAGCTAGACAGGCTGCACTAGAAGCAGGTATCCCTAATACTGTACCTTGTACAACGGTTAATAAAGTATGTGCTTCTGGAATGAAAGCCGTGATGATGGCAGCTCAAGCTGTTCAACTTGGTGATGCAGATATTGTAGTAGCTGGAGGAATGGAAAATATGAGCCTTATACCCCACTATGTTCACTTACGTAATGGGCATAAATTTGGCCCGCAGACTATGGTTGATGGAATGCAAAAAGACGGTCTTGTAGATGCTTATGATGGAAATGCTATGGGCGTCTGTGCAGATGCTTGTGCGACTGAGTATGAATTCTCACGTGAAGATCAAGACAATTATGCGATACAATCATATAAGCGCAGTGCTGCCGCTTGGGAAAATGGAAACTTTGATGATGAAGTAGTCCCTGTTGCAGTACCTCAAAGACGAGGAGACGATATTATGGTCACTCGCGACGAAGAGTATACCAATGTAAAGATGGAAAAGATTCCAGCGCTTAGACCTGCTTTTAGCAAAGATGGGACGGTTACTGCTGCAAACGCATCTACTATAAATGATGGTGCTGGCGCCGTTATTGTTATGAGCGAAGAAAAAGCAAAAGAACTTGGTCTCACGCCATTGTGTACAATAAAAAGTTACGCAGATGCTGCACACGAACCAGAGTGGTTTACCACCGCTCCCTCAAAGGCACTTCCCAAAGCGTTGTCTAAAGCAGGAGTTACACAAGATGAAATTGACTTTTTTGAATTTAATGAAGCTTTTTCTGTAGTTGGTCTAGCAAATATGAAAATTCTAGGACTCACAGACGAGAACGTCAATGTTAATGGAGGTGCAGTCTCCTTAGGACACCCATTAGGATGTAGTGGTGTACGTATTTTGATAACACTTATCAATGTGTTGAAACAGAAAAACGGAAAGCTGGGTGCCGCAGCCATTTGCAACGGTGGTGGAGGCGCATCTGCAATGGTTATTGAAAATCATAATTAGAATCCTGATTTAAGTATGCGATATGGTATTTGCCAGCTTAGTATAATTCCAATGCGCGCTGAACCTTCAGACCCTAGTGAGCTGGTTAATCAGGTTCTTTATGGAGAGCTTTTTAAAGTATTAGAACAGCGCAAAAACTGGAGTCGCATAAAACTCTTACACGATAAATACGAAGGGTGGATTGATAACAAACAGTACATAGAGATTACTGAGGATTCATACGCTTTCGCGAAAGAAAAAAAAAATCCTCTAGCATTAGATCTCGTACAGTTTATTACCACAGAACATAATGAACTTATGCCGATAGTCCTTGGGTCTTCACTGGGGAATATTGATTTGTTACATCATTCATTTGATGGAAATGCTCAGGTTGCTTTGGTTTCAAAAAGTAAACTTATTGAGACTTCCCTACTCTATTTGAAATCACCTTATTTGTGGGGAGGGAGAACCACTTTTGGGATAGATTGTAGTGGTTTTACGCAAATGGTATATAGGTTAAATGGGATTGCTCTCAAGCGAGATGCATCGCAGCAAGCCACACAAGGAGAAGCCTTAAGTTTTATAGAAGAGAGTGAGCCAGGAGATTTAGCCTTTTTTGATAACGCTGAGGGTGTTATCACGCACGTAGGCATCATTATGGAAGATAATTACATCATACACGCTCACGGTGAGGTACGTGTAGATAGACTCGATCATTCTGGGATATACAATGTTTATAAACGCAGTCATACTCATAAGTTGAGAGTGATTAAGAAGATCGTTTAAACCTGTCGATATCCATATTTACAGAAAACAAAAAAGGCTGTCATAATATGACAGCCTTTTTTATGGATTTTCAATCCTATACTATTTACCGCCTTCCTCAAGCGCTTCAATCTTTGCTTTCATTTCATCTGCTTTAGAAGTCTCTCCTAATTGCTCATAGATGCCATACAACGATTTTGCTACGTCAATATAATCTGGCTTCGCAGCTAAGGCTTTTTCTAAATAAGGTGCAGCATTTCTATAAACATCCTGACGCTTTAACTTAAGAGCATCGTATTTATCATAATCTGCTCTTGATGTACCTAAAGAGTTCATCTCATCCACAATCGCACGCTCATCAGATAATATTAATACTGCTAAATTATTATAAGCAGCGGCATAATTAGGATCAAGTTTTATAGCTGCTTTATAATACTCCATAGCTTTTTCTTTATTCCCTTGTTGGTCAGAACCAACTCCTAGATTATAATAGAGCTCTGGATTGTTAGGATCCTTCTCAAGAACCTTAGTGATAGTTTCTTCATATTTATCCATTTTTTTCATTTTAAGATAAATATCAGCTTCAGAGCGCAATAGTAGTAAATCATCTGGGCTTTCCTTTCGAGCATCGGCCATCGCATCGAGAGCTTTTTCATCTTCGCCTTGGGATATGTATATAAGCGCAATGTTCTTCGCAATTTCTGCACTCTTAGACTCTCCGAGTACTTCCTCTGGCTTTATGTGAGTTTTTGCAAGAACCTCAAGATCTCTTTCTTGCTTGGAATTAAAAGTTTCTACTTCACCAGTCGCCTTGTTTGTAGCCACATAAGAAACCT
>CAWUIT010000063.1:0-12288 GCA_963922345.1 uncultured Dokdonia sp.
TCTGTTTTCTTGTACGGGTTACTCACATTTAACTGGGCACTTACAACAGATTTCTTCCAGATGAAACGATACATGAAGCGTAAACTCTCTTACGGGAAATTACAAAGTCCTGTAAGACAATGGAGCACATTGCTTATTACAAAAGCTATCTACCTAGGTATGTGGATTGTGATACCTCTTATCTTTATAGACCTCGCTTGGTGGAAGATTCTTCTAGGGTTTTTTATTATGCACTATACAGCAGGCGTTATTCTAAGTGTTATATTCCAATTAGCTCATATGGTTGAAGATGCACATATGCCACTTCCAGATGAAACAGGTACTATGAAAAATACGTGGGCTATACACCAGTTGTTTACTACAGTAAATTTTTCTACTAAAAACAAAATAATGAATTGGTTTTCAGGTGGATTGAATCACCAGGTAGAACATCACATATTCCCGCACATAAGCCACGTACATTATACTAAGATTAGTAAGATTGTTAAGGAGACTGCAAGGGAATTTAACCTTCCATATCACGAGTATAAAACCACTAGAAAAGCACTCGTAGCTCATTTCAATCATTTAAAGGAAATGGGAATGAAACCTGCGATGTCTGCATAAAAAGACCCTCATTTTTAAGAAAATATCAAACGCCAAATCTCCTAAGGATTTGGCGTTTTTAATTACCTTGCATTCTTAATTAATACTAACGTATAAAAGACATTAGTTCCATGAACAAATTATCTACACGTGTAACAGAAATGGCAACCTCTGCAACGCTAGCAATGGCGGCAAAAGCTAGAGAACTTAGAGGCGAGGGTAAAGACATTATAGGATTGAGCTTAGGAGAGCCAGATTTTAATACACCAGACTTTATCAAGGATGCCGCAATACAAGCCGTTAATGATAATTACAACTCATATACACCGGTAGATGGTTATGTAGAATTAAAGGAGGCGATAATAACTAAATTTAAGCGCGACAATAATCTGGAGTATAAATTACCGCAAATAGTAGTTTCTACTGGAGCAAAACAGTCACTTGCAAATATTGCCTTAGTGACACTTGACCCGGGTGATGAGGTAATTTTACCGTGTCCATATTGGGTAAGCTATGCAGATATTGTAAAAATCGCCGAAGGTGTTCCTGTAGAAGTTAAAACAAGTATCGAAACCGATTTTAAAATGACAGCCGCTCAATTAGAAGCTGCTATCACTCCAAAAACTAAAATGCTTTGGTACTCCTCACCTTGCAATCCATCAGGATCCATTTATAGCAAGGAAGAGCTACGAGCACTTGCAGATGTGCTAGCTAAGTATCCTGATATCATTGTGGTGAGCGATGAGATCTATGAACACATAAATTATGTAGGAGACCACGCTAGTATGGCTCAATTTCCAGATATGTATGATCGCACTGTTACTGTAAACGGTGTTTCAAAAGCTTTTGCTATGACTGGCTGGAGAGTGGGATACATAGGAGGTCCAGAATATATTGCTCGAGCTTGTAATAAAATGCAAGGCCAGATTACAAGTGGTACCAATTGTATTGCGCAAAGAGCTGTTATCACAGCATTAGAAGCACCCGTAAGTAAAGTGCAATATATGATTGATGAGTTTAAAAGCAGACGCACTTTAATTTTAGACTTACTAAACGATATCCCTGGCTTTAAGTGCAATGAGCCAGAGGGAGCTTTTTATGTTTTTCCTAATATATCACATTACTTTGGGAAAACCTTAGGAGGTAAAAAGATAGAAAATGCAACAGATTTTTCACTCTATCTCTTAGAAGCTGCAAATGTGGCTACTGTAACTGGTGTTGCTTTTGGTAATGAAGATTGTATACGTATATCATATGCTGCGAGTGTTGCAAACATCAAAGAAGCTATGAAACGTATTAAAGAAGCAGTTTCTAAATAATAATTACTAAGAATCTCAAGTATTTAAAAAACCCTACTTCCTATGGAGTGGGGTTTTTTATGTAAATTCAATTATTGATTAATCATATAAATTGATACGCTGCTTTTTATTCTTCTTAAAAAGCTCTTTAAGGTTGAGATGTATAGCCTTGCTATTGTCTAATCTAGGTACAAGTACCATTTTTAAATCTGTAATATCAAAAAAGCCGGTGTAAAGTGTACCGCCCATTCTACCTTGATCCCAATCTTGTGCCACTTGAACTGCACCCGCAACCGTTTGCCCTATAGCTTTTAGAGTAACCTCTGCACCACTCGCCTCGAGAGCAGCAACGCCACTCTCTATTGCATTATATCTCGGACAAGGATAGTTGCCCTCTTCTGGGGCGTTAATCAAAAAATTAGTCGCGACCAGAGAGTTACCGTCCATTTCAATTATATGCTGCTTGCCTGCAATCCACTCAACAATGACGGCTCTTCCTGTAGCATCCCCTATAAGAAAGTGACTTTGATTTACGGCAAACTTTTCAGTTTCCATCCACGCCAGAGCCTCCTCTACTGTGCTTGCCTTAGCCAGAATATTATCGCCTATGTTTCCTTGAGCCCAACCGTATCCATCTGGCATTTTCTGGTCTGGCGTAACCGCTACATCAAAAAATAATCCTGCACTGTTAATACCTCCTTGTGCAAAATCATTCCAGCCATACCACATACGAGCCAGCTTATTTTTAGTGGCTTTTTCTATTTGGATATAAGCATCAGTATCTAACCAGAAATCTTCATTATTGACCGCAAAAATTTTTCCTGTCTCAGGATCTACGTAATATAAAATAGAGCAAGCAATTGCTTCAAAAAACAATACATTGATAAAAAATGAAAGAACAAATACGATTTTGAAATATTTCATACGTAAAATTACTAAAAATCTTTCCATCGCTATTCTTGAGTACCTATCTTAGTATTTCTAATCTTGTGAGCGTATGTAATTGAGTTATGTGCGCTTTCGCGAAAGCGTACTTTATGAAAAATATCTTTTACATCCTTGCTTTAGTAATCTTTACATCTGCTTGTAAGGAAGAATCCCAACCTACCAAAACAACAACCGACACGAACGATAAAGCTATGGCATTCAACGCCTTGCTCGATGAGTATTATGAAGATGGTCTTAAGCTCAACCCTTTGAGTGCTACAATGACGGGAGATGATCGCTACAACGATAAGTTCCCTAATATTCTTTCTGAGGAGTATAAAGAAAGTCTCAAGACGTACTATAAAACGTATCGTGCTGCTGTCTTAAAGTATGACGATGAAGATCTTACAGATACGCAAAAAATGAGTAAAGAAGTACTCCTTTGGGACATAGACATCAATCTTGAAGGAATGAAATTTAAAAGAGACCTTATGCCCATAGATCAAATGTGGTCTCCTCATTTAATGTTTGGCCAGCTTGCAAGTGGTGCCAGTGCTCAACCATTTAAAACGTTACAAGATTACCAGAACTGGCAAATGCGCGTAGATGAGTATCTCGTATGGTTAAATAGTACAGAATTAAATATGCGCAAAGGAATAGAGCAAGGTTACGTATTGCCTAAGTCGCTTATTAAAAAAGTGATACCTCAAATGGATGCAATGACAAATCCTGATATTGAAAATCACCTATTCTATACGCCTGTGACAAATTTTCCAGAAGGTATTTCTGATGAAGATCGAGAAATTGTACGCACAAATTATAAAAATATGATTGAGGGTAAAATCATTCCTGCGTATACTAAACTTAGTACATTTTTAAAGGATGAGTATCTAGCTGCAGGTCGTGACAGCTCAGGATATAGTGATCTACCCGAAGGTTCAGAATATTATGACTACGCCATAAAATATTTTACAACTACAAATATGACGGCAGATGAGATCCACGAGCTAGGCTTAAGTGAGGTTGCACGTATACGTAACGAGATGGAAAAAGTTAAAACTCAAGTAGGTTTTGAGGGTAATCTTAAAGCATTCTTCGACTTTGTACGTACAAATAAAGATTTAATGCCATATGATACTCCAGAGGAAATTATTGCTCATTTTAACGAAATGCTCGAAACTATCGAGCCTCAAGTTGACCAGCTTTTTAGTCTACAACCTAAAACTGCATTTGAGGTAAGACGTACAGAAGCATTCCGTGAGCAATCTGCTAGTGCAGAGTATAATCCTGGGTCTCTAGATGGTACCCGTCCTGGGATATTCTATACACCTATTCCAGATGCAAGTACATACAATATCTACTCGGACGAGTCACTCTTCTTACATGAAGCGATACCCGGACATCATTTTCAAATCTCTCTAACTCAAGAAAATGAATCACTACCACAGTTTAGAAAAACATTATGGTATAGCGCATATGGTGAAGGTTGGGCCCTCTACACAGAATCTCTAGGCAAGGAGTTAGGATTGTATACAGACCCTTATCAATATTTTGGGACGCTTGGTGCAGAAATGCATCGAGCAGTGCGTCTAGTAGTAGATACAGGAATTCATACCAAGGGATGGTCGAGAGAAAAAGCTATTTCCTATTGTCTGGAAAATGAAGCAGAAAGTGAGGCGAGTATCATATCAGAGATTGAGCGTTATATGGCTATGCCCGGGCAAGCACTTTCGTACAAAATTGGACAACTTAAAATACGCGAACTTCGAGATCGGGCAACGCAAGAATTAGGTAATAATTTTGACATACGAGAGTTTCATAAAGAAGTGCTCGAGACGGGTTGTATTCCTCTAGCGCTATTAGAAGAAAAAATAGACGCTTGGATTACAAGTAAAAAATAATCTTGAATTTACATCAAAATATAACTGTAAAGCTTCTGTTTGAGACTTACTTTCACCAGAAAGAAATAGTCTAAGGCTGTTAGCTTAAAAGTCACAAAACAATTGCAAAAACTAGTAAAAAGCTCTATTTCATGATATCACTATGGTCAAGTAATTTGAGTTAGACTACAATTATTAAAAAGTGAGAATTAAAAGTACGGAATGAAAAAAAAGATACTTCTACTAGGCTCTGGAGAATTAGGTAAAGAGTTTGTAATTGCTGCACAGCGCCTAGGTCAAACAATTATTGCTGTAGACAGTTATGATAATGCGCCTGCAATGCAAGTAGCAGATGCTAAAGAAGTAATTAATATGCTGGATGGTGAAGCATTAGATCACCTTGTTAACAAACATAATCCAGATTACATCGTTCCAGAAATAGAAGCTATACGCACAGAACGATTTTATGAGTACGAGAAGCAAGGTTACCAAGTAATCCCTAGTGCTAAAGCGGCAAATTTTACAATGAATCGGAAAGCGATTCGTGATCTAGCGGCTAAAGAATTAAATATAAAAACTGCTCCCTACCGCTACGCCACTAGCATTGAAGAGTTAAAAACAGCAGTAGAAGTGATAGGTGTTCCATGTGTCGTTAAGCCACTTATGTCATCTAGTGGCAAAGGTCAAAGTACGATTAAAACTATAGAAGACGTTCAGAAAGCTTGGCAATACGCTCAGGAAGGTTCAAGAGGTGATGTTGCGGAAGTTATTGTAGAAGGATTTATAAATTTTAATTATGAGATAACACTTCTCACTGTGACGCAACATACTGGAAAAACCTTGTTTTGTCCTCCCATAGGTCATCGTCAAGAACGTGGGGACTATCAAGAAAGCTGGCAGCCTGCTCAAATGACTAATGAACATTTACAAACTGCTCAGGATATGGCAGCCAAAGTGACGTTAGCCTTGGGAGGTGCTGGATTATGGGGTGTGGAGTTTTTTATTGCAGATGATGGCGTATATTTTTCTGAACTATCCCCCAGACCACACGATACCGGAATGGTCACCCTCGCAAACACACAGAATTTCAACGAATTTGAACTTCATTTGAGAGCTATTCTTGGATTACCCATACCTGCTATTACCTTAGAGCGAATTGGCGCTAGTGCTGTAATTTTAGCAACTGAGCATTACGACAATCCAGCATTCTCAGGAATTGAAACAATCTCACAATCTCATAAAAGTGATTTTAGGTTATTTGGAAAACCATCATCTAGACCATATAGAAGAATGGGCGTTGTTGTTACTTATGACCACTTAGAAGGAGACATAATTGAAATCACCAATCGGGCAAAAGACTTAGCAAAACAAGTCCAGGTTAGTGGGTGACTTTTTAACCATTAAAAAGTCTATATAAACCATACTAGTCTAAGCAAACTCAAGTGAAATAATGTATTTCTTTTGAGAATCTTTCTATTATATGACTGATGTTGGATAAACGAGGAGATATATTAAAGAGCTTACGTATTTAGAATGATCACTATCTCAATTATTATGTTACTACACTAACAAAAGATTGTTGAGTTAAAAAACCTAAAATATATCAAGCAATAAAAAGCTCTGATATCTAGTCTCTCACCAGCGGCAGTGTACTACACCTCAAAAGGCCTTCCTGTTTGGCAATTTCGGCATAGGCTACTTCCTCTACTGTGATTCCTTGATTACGGAGCCACGTGTTAAGCCTCGTGAAGTTCTTCTCAGAGATAACAACCTCTGGAGAAATACTAAAAATATTAGAATTCATATGAAACATCTCCTCCGAGTTGATTTCAAACACATTTTCTTTGCCGTAGTAATTGACTAGCCATTCATACTCAGACGGTTCAAGAAATCCATTTTTATGAACTATTGCTTTTCCCTTACCTACAGGTTGAAAACAGCAGTCTAAATGCAAGGCATTGCTATAGGGGTCAGTATTTGACTTACGCAAATCAAATGACTTCACTTTCTTTCTAGGAAAAAGTTCCTGTATCATCCCTACAGCTAGCATATTTGTACGCGCTATAATATAATCTGCATAGTCTGCACCTCTATATGTTCCTATAAAAATATAATCATCTGCGAGCATTACATCACCACCCTCAATATGCGCTTCTTCCGGCAGTCTAAAGATATTGGTAGAAGGTATCTTTTTTATAACGTGCTGTATCGCATCAATCTCTTCTTCACGATCTGGTAATATATTGGCCTTAAAAAATTTATCACCAATTACAAAACCTATATCTCTCGTAAAAATTTGGTTTACATTTTCAATAATTTCTGGACGGTAAACATCTACGTCATATTTTTTCAACACAGCAGCTACTCCTTCCATTTCATTAACCATATCAGATTCTACAGGATATGTTCCGGCTTTAATGTGTAAAGCAGATTTTGGATCGTAAGCGTCTTCTATATCTGGCGTTGGACCATTGCTTACAGCCGTGCCTAAAACGACAGCGCGTAATCTTGAGGTCTCATTTTTTACATTTAATTGCAACATATTGTGAAATTACATATTTGGTTTTATAAACTACGTGGTGTTTAGAATTGTTTTATAAAGGACTTATCGTATAGGAATCCATACATCTTCTTCAGAATTTGAATTTTGAGTCCCAAGATAATGCGCACTTAGGTATTCATAATGTGGTCTATCATCTATTTGGTATCCAGATTCTGGAAGCCACTGGGTATAAATATAGGCAGCAAACTGACTAAACTGCTCCACCGTTCCTTTATATTTAAAAACTGCCCACAATCCTTCAGGAATGGTAATATGATCTAGATGCAACGGTAAATCATCTTCAAAATGAGATACAGCTACTCCAGCCGATTTCAAGAATTTCGTATTAGGATCAAATGCCTGATTAAAATAATTCTCTGGATAGCGCTGGATACTATAATATCCATCATCAATTCTATTTATCACCTGTTCTTGTAGCATTTTAAAACGCTTCCAGAGTTCTCCCGTTTTATTATCGATAATAGACATCTCCAGGGAGATACCTACTATACGTTTTTCTGGAGCCTTACGTATTAACGGCTTTTGTTGCATAGTGAAGAAAGTAGTTTTGAGATATACGCTTTCGCGAAAGCATAAAAAAAGCTAACTCGAGGCTAGCTTTCTTTTCTAAATAATAGTCTTTTACCTTTCAGAGACAGTCTTAAATGGTCTGTGGTTTTCCCCAGTATATACCTGTCTTGGACGACCTATAGGCTCCTTATTTAAACGCATCTCTCTCCATTGTGCAATCCAACCTGGCAAACGCCCTACGGCAAACATCACTGTAAACATTTCTACAGGTATATTAAGTGCGCGATAGATTATACCAGAATAAAAGTCAACATTAGGATACAATTTACGGTCTACGAAATAGGAATCCTCTAGCGCCTCTTTCTCAAGTCCTTTTGCAATATCAAGCACTGGATCTTCAATTCCTAATTGATTAAGCACATCATCTGCCGCGACTTTAATGATCTTAGCACGTGGGTCAAAATTTTTATATACTCTGTGACCAAAGCCCATAAGTCTAAAAGAATCTTCTTTATCCTTAGCCTTAGCCATATATTTTTTTGTGTCTCCACCATCTTCTTTTATTGCCTCTAGCATTTCGATAACTGCTTGATTTGCTCCACCGTGTAGTGGTCCCCAAAGCGCAGAGATTCCAGCAGATATAGATGCAAATAAACCAGCATGTGATGAACCTACAATACGCACAGTAGACGTAGAGCAGTTTTGCTCGTGATCTGCATGAAGTATGAGAAGTTTATCTATAGCCTCGATTACAGCCTTGTCTACCTTATACTCTTCATTAGGCTTAGCAAACATCATTTTATGGAAATTCTCAACATAGCCTAAGGAATTATCTCCATAATCAAGAGGCTGGCTCTTTTTCTTGCGCATAGCCCACGCTGCAAGTACTGGAAATTTTGCCAGTAACTTTACAATTGCAGCATACATATCCTCATCAGACTCCACATTTACAGTCGAAGGATTAAAAGCTATAAGTGCAGAAGTAAGCGCACTTAAAACACCCATAGGATGAGCAGACTTAGGAAAACCATCTAAGATTTTCTTCATATCCTCATCTACGTGAGACTCTGCTTTTATATCTGCGTCAAATTTAGTGAGTTGTTCTTCTGTAGGAAGTTCTCCAAAAATAAGAAGGTAAGCCGTTTCAAGAAAGTCTGCTTTTTCTGCAAGTTCTTCAATAGCATACCCACGATATCTTAATATACCTTTCTCACCATCTAAAAATGTGATAGCACTCTCACAAGACCCTGTATTCTTAAATCCAGGATCAATAGTTGTTACACCCCCGGTAGCTCCTCTCAGAGATTTAATATCTATTGCTCTCTCTTGTTCTGTTCCAGTAACTATTGGGAAGTCAAAACTTTTTCCATCTATCGTCAGTGTTGCTTTATCTGCCATTTATTATAATAAATTTGTGGTGATTCGTAATTTTTTAAGGATTGCTAAATTACGAAAAAGAAGCCATTTTCTTTAACATTTCGAGAGACAAGAAGGTTAAATAAAATGTAAAATCTAAGGCAAAAGTGCTATTATGGCCATCAGGTATTCCCACGCATTATACTCTGTGAGTCTTCTTTAGAAATAAAAAAATGGTATAATTAAAGAACAATATGATTTCAATATAAGAAGTTGTCAAATTAAAAAAGGATATATACCTAGATATATATCCTTTTACCCAACTTCAAACCTAGACTTCGAATTTCTTCAAAATCAAATCTGTTAAAAAGAGCGAGCGTACAGCTTTGAGGCGTAACTGCCCGCTCTTTACCCAACTTAAATTCATACATGCTTGTTTATTCACTAACGGTGCAACGTATGAGTTAGGTACAGAATATCAAAGTGAAATTGAGCTATATTTAGTTCGCTTTCGCGAAATAATAATTGCTATAAATTTCCAAGTCTTTTCTTATGACTGTTTGATGATAGCAATATACGCACTTTTTATCGTTGATGATTAATTATTTATGTAAGTTTTTACTTACTTTTAAAATTTTTAAATTAAATCTTTGAATATGAAATATTTATAGATGAAAGTTTCTAGTTGCAAATAGAAGCTATAAAAAAGCCTTCTCGTGTGAGAAGGCTAGTAACTTTTAATATGACCGTGCCATTAATTTATTTTAAAAGCTTTCATTGCTGGAAAATATGCTGTATCTCCGAGCATTTCCTCAATGCGCAATAATTGATTATACTTTGCCATACGGTCTGACCTTGAGGCAGAGCCGGTTTTGATCTGACCTGTATTTAAAGCCACTGCTAGATCTGCAATGGTATTGTCTTCTGTTTCTCCAGATCTATGTGACATTACCGATGTATATCCTGCATTATGCGCCATATTAACAGCCGCTATAGTCTCAGTAAGTGTTCCTATTTGATTTACCTTAATCAAAATTGAATTTGCAATTCCTTCATTAATACCACGAGAAAGCCTTTCAACATTGGTTACAAATAAATCGTCACCTACAAGCTGTACTTTACCACCTACTTTGTCTGTAAGGTATTTCCAACCTTCCCAATCATTTTCATCCATACCATCTTCAATTGAGATAATAGGATATTTATCTGCGAGTTCGGCTAGATAATCTGCTTGTTCTTCACTCGTTCTTATTTTTCCGCCTTCACCTTCAAATTTTGCATAATTATATTTCCCATCTACATAAAACTCTGCTGCCGCACAGTCTAAGGCAATCATAATCTCATCACCCCAGGAATAGCCTGCCTTCTCTACTGCTAGTTTTACGCTATCTAATGCATCTTCTGTACCATCCAGAGCGGGTGCAAATCCTCCTTCATCACCTACTGCGGTACTTAGATTTCTATCGTGCAGCACTTTTTTAAGGTTATGGAAAATTTCAGTCCCCATTTGTAGTGCATGACTAAAACTTTTTGCTTTAACTGGCATAACCATAAATTCTTGGAATGCTATTGGAGCGTCACTATGCGAGCCGCCGTTTATGATGTTCATCATAGGAACTGGAAGTGTATTTGCACTCACTCCTCCTATATATCGGTATAATGGCATATTAAGCTCTGCCGCTGCTGCTTTTGCACATGCGAGAGATACACCTAAAATTGCATTTGCACCTAATTTTGATTTATTAGAGGTACCATCTAAATCAATCATAAGTTGATCAATAGCGTTTTGTTCAAATACAGAAACACCTAATAATTCTGGAGCAATAATAGTATTTACATTTTCAACAGCTTTGAGTACGCCTTTTCCTAAAAATGAATCTCCACCATCTCTTAATTCTACAGCTTCGTGTTCACCTGTTGATGCACCCGATGGCACTGCAGCTCTGCCCATAGCCCCTAGTTCAGTAAAAACGTCTACCTCTACTGTTGGGTTTCCTCTTGAATCAAAAATTTGTCTTGCGTGAATCTCTATTATTATGCTCATATTCTTATAATTTTGGTTGTTGTAAAAATACAATTTTGGCTTTTAATACTTATACACCTTAGTATATTACCGCGATAACGTTTTCGCGAAAGCGGATAGAAGCTATAAAAGAAAACCCTGCGAGTTGCAGGGCTTTTTTTATACTGTTGTAGTCTTTAAACTTTCGATAAACTGATCAAACAAATAAGTGGCATCGTTAGGACCAGGGCTTGCTTCTGGATGGTACTGCACAGAATAGCAGTTTTTATTTTTAATCTTCATACCAGCCACAGTATTGTCGTTTAAGTGCACGTGAGTAATTTCTACCTCTGGGTGAGCCTCTGCCTCTTCACGATTAATTGCAAAACCGTGGTTTTGTGAAGTGATTTCTCCTTTACCGGTAATTAAATTTTTAATGGGATGATTTATCCCCCTGTGACCATTGTGCATTTTGTACGTAGATATCCCGTTTGCTAATGCAATTACTTGATGGCCTAAACATATTCCGAATAAAGGTTTATCTGCGGCAATGATATCTCTGGCTACTTGAATAGCATTACTTAAAGGCTCTGGATCACCAGGTCCATTAGACAAAAAGTAACCATCGGGATCCCATGCCTGCATCTCCTCGTAAGATGTATCATAAGGAAAGACTTTTATGTAGGCGCCACGCTTTGCGAGATTTCGTAAAATATTACGCTTTATACCGAGGTCGAGCGCTGCGATTTTAAACTCAGCAGTCTCTTCACCAAAATAGTATGGCTCTGCTGTTGATACTTTAGAAGCTAGCTCTAGACCATCCATATTTGGAACTTTGGCTAGCTCTTCTTTTAACTTTTCGATATTATCTACCTCTGTAGATATAACAGCATTCATAGCTCCATTATCTCTTATATGTGCTACTAACGCACGCGTATCTACATCTGAAATCGCAAAAAGTTCACTCTCTTCTAAAAAATCCTCTAGAGACTCTGTTGCCCCTTTTCTAGAATAGGTGTAGCTGAAATTACGACAGATCAAACCAGCGATTTTAACAGAACTAGATTCTGTTTCTAAATCTTTAGATCCATAATTTCCAATGTGCGCATTTGTTGTCACCATAAGCTGGCCAAAATACGATGGGTCTGTGAAAATTTCTTGATAGCC
>CAWUIT010000064.1:0-12277 GCA_963922345.1 uncultured Dokdonia sp.
GTCATCATATGAATTCCCAATGCTGAACCAGAAAGATTTAAGATATCTACATCAATTGAAAATGTACTAAAGTCTGCCTTTGGAATCTCAGCATATAAATCTTCAAAATCAAAATCGAATGAAATCCCATCTTCTTCACTTGTAAAATTACCTTTTACATTTTTTAATGTAAGCTCATCAAAACCTAAAAATGGCAATGGCGTGGGTTCTGCATTAGGATCTGATGGAACTGGATTTTGTATAATATTCACAAGTGCATTTTCAATATAACCTTGTGATGCCGTAAACTTCATTGCCTCTAGATCGACCTCTTTCATAGAGACCTCAAGCTTATCAAAAATATAACGGCTATCTATGCCCGTAACACCATCGTTATAGACTACATCAAAATCCTTTAAGGAGAGATCACCTATAATAATGTCCATTGGAGCTGTAGATGTAGTGTCTACAGTTGTTGTATTTGTCCCAGAACTGAAGGCTTCAGTGAGAAAATCAAAATTGAATCCTGATACACTATCCTTACGGATTATGTTTGCTCTTACCCCTTCCCATTGTGCATCTTCAATCCCTATACCACTGCCATTTATAATGGGTAATAACGGTATGTTTGCTTCTAATGATCTACTGTAAATAAGTGTGTCTCCCTTTTGATCTTCAAGATATAATCCTTCTAAAGCTATATCGCCATCAAATGTTATATAAAGCCGGTCTATAGCTACTTCTGTATTTGTTTTTCCCTCTACATAATTTACAAGTCTAGAGACAATGATGCCCTGCCCCCATTCACTTCTTATAAATAGAATTACTAAGATTAAAAATATAAGTATAGCTAAAAGAATGCGACCTAAGATGCGAAGCCAGCGAAATGATTTTCTAGGCTTTTTTTCAACAGATGATTGTTCTTCAGACAAGAGTGTAACAGTGTTTTGTAATCAATCACAAATTAACGTTCAATCTGCATTTATCCCACAATTTTTGGACGTAAACTTCTGTTAAAACGTCTCATTGTAGTATTAAAATTTTAACACTGCAATTTTGTATCAAGAACTCTACAAAAGCAACTTTGATGTAAATCCTAACGTAGTAATGAGAAGTGTCCTCTAAAAATCCTCCCATCTTCTAATTCTACAAGGTACCAGTAATCATTTCGCGGAAGCGTAACCCCATTATAAACTCCATTCCATCCGTTTCCCATACGTTTGGCTTGATATAATGATTTTCCAAAACGGTCAAAAATTAGAAATCTCACGGTACGATTTTGTATGTCGGTAGCACCATCGAGTTTCCACGTATCATTGATTCCATCCCCGTTGGGTGTGAAATAAGTAGGAAACCCGAGAATTGATATTTCGCGAGAAGCAAATCCACAACCCTTCAAATCTTTTACAAAAACGGTATAAAACCCAGGTTCAATGTTTTCAAATACGGGTGATTCTTGATATGGCCCAAGAATGTTGCCTATCGCATATTCATAAACGCCCTCTCCTTCTACCAGTATCTCAACACGATTGTTATCGCTACTATCCTCTATCAATACATCCGTAATAGAGGCTAGACTTGAGGCAAGGACTGTTATCACTCTGGAAGCACTACAACCATTGGGTGCAATTGCCGTTACTGTGTAAATTCCAACTTCATTAATAGCGATGGATGGCCCACTTTGTGTTAGTATGTCGCCATTGTATTCCCATATATATTGGTATCCAGTTGCATTCCCTAGTACTCCCGCTTGAAGCGAAATAGTATTAGGAAAAATAGAAGTACAATAGATCATTTCTTCATCGTCTTCAAGAAGCGGTGGGTTGAGAATATTAATGGTGATATCTGTGATAGACAGACATTGACCATTTACATTTATCCTAACAAATAGGTTTTGAAAGAATGGTGTGGTGTTTTCATAATTGCCAGCTATCTGATTAGTTTCTGCTAGAGCATCTGCCGCTGTCTCATAATATCTGATGGTAGATCCTGAAGGTACTTGTAACAAGATTTGATCAGTTACTTCAGAAAGATTAATTGTCGTTACACCATCCAAAACCTCATCATTATCACAAATTATAAGGTCATCTACTGTCAAATTTGCATTTCCTGTAGTAAGCTGTACGGAGGCTATACTGCTGCACCCAGACTGTGAAGCTACTCGGGCAAAAACTGTTTGATTAGGCACCGTATTTGAAAATGACGTTGCATTATTAATCGCATTTACATTGTTCTGTGCATTATTCTGATTGACATAAAAATCTGTAATAATGAGACTACTATCATTATTTGTGACAGCGTCTAAAGCATCAAAAAGATTAAATTGAGACAGTCCATTACCATCAGGATCGCATTGCTGCAAAGTAGTGTTTGATATACTAGGGTTCTCGGCAAACTCTATAGTTACTTCTCCAAATGCTTCACATCCATTATCTAGACCTACCTGAACAGTGTAGAAGCCATCTTCTGTAACCGTTAATTCATTTGAGGTTTCAGAGAGAGGAACACCCTCTTTTTGCCAACTATAACTAGTTGCTAGTGGCTCGTTTACCGCAAGCACTGTCGTGTTCTGACCGCATATGGGATTGCCTCCAGCAACCGTTCTATCTGGCCCTAATTCTGTCCCTAATTGAAAACTTCCCGCCTCAAGGAACACAGCAGAATCAAATCTAAAATTTTGCTCATCTGCAATAACAAGTTTTACCTCGTAGGTAGCATTTGGCTGGATAGTAGCCCGAGCCTCAAGAATTTTAGTTTGACCATTGAAGTTTATAGGACTGTTTGAATTATTAAAGCTTTCAAAATAGAATTCATTTATAGCCGGACATCCATTTGGAATTTCTGGATGCACGGTTGTTACCTTAACAGGTGTAGTTGTATCTGGTACTAAAGCGATATTCTCATATCCTTGCTCGCCTTGAGGTCTAATTAAAAAACCAAAAAGATCAGAAAAATTACACGTATTGGGATTACCTTCCTGATACTCTTCTGATGCAAAAAGATATCTAAAACGAACTTCTGACGCTGTAGATTGAAAGGTAAACTCAATGATTGTAGCATTAGTCGTATTTTGCTCATTTAACACAAGTTCTAGATCTGCATCTCCTACCCAACCCTGTGCATCATCGTCACTCAATGTATCATTAGGTCCAGGTACGTTATCCAACCTTCCAGTGGTTAAAACTATCCCTTCTGATAATGGAAACCCACTGCCGTTAGCATTAAAATAACCATAACTTTTTTCTCCATCTTCAAACAGCCCTCCTATCACATTAGTTACCTGAATATTTGTAATGCAATTACTGTCTACTAATACATTTTCAATGAGTTCTTGATCTGTGAAGGCTTGACTATCTACACTGATACTTTGAGATAATAGTATAACTGGGCAAAAAA
Source organism: uncultured Dokdonia sp. (assembly GCA_963922345.1). Lineage (GTDB taxonomy): Bacteria > Bacteroidota > Bacteroidia > Flavobacteriales > Flavobacteriaceae > Dokdonia. The sequence continues at coordinate 3,376 of CAWUIT010000064.1, forward strand.
ATATTAAATAAAGTACGCTTCGTAACATTCTAATTAATCTGAGGCAAAGTTACAAGCTAGATGGAAAAACTACTCAACTTAAAAAGAGAAAAGATTTTAACTCACGATGTAATGCGTTAAAATCTTTTCTTAATTACTCATTCTTGTGAAAGTCTTATTGCGGTCGAACAATCTTATCAATTATGTGAATAATTCCGTTAGACGCCTCGATATCTGAGGAAATAATTTTGGCATCGGTTCCCATCGCATCTCTCAAAATAATCTCATCTTTAACAAGTAATGCTTGTAGGGAGTCGCCACTTTTCGTTTTTATTTTTACTTGACCGTTGCTACGCTCTAGCGTATCTGTAAGTCGAGCGGAGTTCCATTTATTTTCTACAATGTGGTTTAATAAAACATCCTGATTAAAAGCAGACATAGTAGTATCTTGCTTTGCAGTAGGTGAAGTATCCAAAGTTTTAAATGCTTCATTTGCAGGAGCGAAAACCGTATATAGTCCTTGTTGGGAAAAGACCGAATCCATCCCCAGACGCTTAATTTGATATTCTAGAGAATTCAAATTCTCTAGCTGTTTGATCTCTGCAATGAGACCAAACTCACGATTATCCTCAATCGTTATTTGCTCTTTCAGTGCCGCTTCGGCTTCATTTTCAGTTACTATTTCTTTCTCTGCTTCTGCCCGTATCTCGTCCTTCTTTTCTTTGCTATCACAAGAGGTTATTGAGATTAGTACGGTAAAGCAGATTTTCCATAACAATTCTCTTCTCATAATATATGTTGTCTTTTTTCAAAGATCACAATGATAGAAGTTTTAAAAAACTAAGTTCTAGTTAATTTTATTTCAATAGCGTTAATAAATTAAAAAAGCGAGCTAATTGAGCTCGCTTTTTAAAATATAGAACTAGAAAAGCCTAGTTTAAAGATTCCATATCAATAACAAATCGATATTTTACATCGCTATCCTGGACGCGTTGATATGCAGTATTTATAGAATCCATATCAATCATTTCTATATCACTTACAATATTATGCTCTCCACAAAAATCGAGCATCTCTTGTGTTTCTTTAATACCACCTATCAATGATCCTGCTACAGATTTACGTCCCATTATTAGATTACCTCCGTGCATATCTGGAAGTGGTTCTATGGCTCCTACCATACACATAGTACCGTCTATTGTTAAGAGTTCTAGATACGGATTGATATCGTGACTTACGGGCACGGTATTTAATATAAAATCAAATGATCCTTTATGTTCTTTCATCGCATCATCATCTTTAGATATAAGAACACTGTCTGCTCCTAGACGCTTTGCATCATCTGCTTTCCCTTCTGAGGTGGTAATCATTACAGTCTCGGCTCCCATAGCGTGAGAAAACTTTAATCCCATATGTCCTAAGCCACCTAAGCCTACAACTCCTACTTTCATTCCTTCCTTAACTCCCCAATGATGTAATGGTGAGAAAGTCGTAATACCAGCACACAATAGTGGTGCTACAGCTTTAGTATCTAGATTTTCTGGGATTGATAGTACAAAATGTTCGTCTACTATAATTTCTTGTGAGTAGCCTCCGTAGGTGTGACCCCCTAGGTGTTTATCTTTACCATTATAAGTACCAACCATACCTTCTTGACAAAACTGCTCTAAATCTCTTTTGCAAGGATCACACTCTCTACAAGAGTCTACCATACATCCTACCCCAACAATATCACCTTTAGAAAAGCTAGTCACATCATCGCCTACCTCAAGTACTTCTCCTATGATCTCGTGCCCAGGTACTACAGGGTATTTAGAACCACCCCAGTCATTATTTACGGTATGGATGTCACTGTGACAAACTCCACAATATGTAATTTTAATTTTTACATCTTTTGAGGTGGTATCTCTTCTCTCAATAGTCATCTCTTCAAGATCTGCTCCCTTTTCTGGAGCTCCGTATGCTTTTACTTCTTTCATAATTATTTTTTTGTTAGTTAATTTAAATTTTTACGCTTTCGCGAAAGCGTACTAAACATCTTTCTTCTTAAAATGTTGAATCCTTCTAAACCCAATACCCTTTTTAAAAGTACGATCTTCTTTGTAATAGGTATCTGCATAGACTCTCGTAAAATTGGCACCAAAGAATAAAATCAAACTGCTATAAGAAACCCATAACATGATTAAGATAATTGATCCTGCTGCGCCGTATGTAGAGCCTGGCTCCATTGTATTAAAATAGTATGCTAAAGCGTATTTACCTAAAACAAATAATAGCGCTGTAAGCCCAGCCCCAATTCTAACTGCTTTCCAGCGAATATTTACACTAGGTAAAAACTTAAAAAGTGCTGCAAACAGTGTGTAGATTACAAGAAGAGATAGTAAAATATCAATTACAAAGAAAAATTTTACAAGCTCATCTGGTAAAAACAGTGACAATCTACTTGAAAAAGCACTCAGTAACGAGGTGGCGACAAAACTTATAAGCAATAGAAAACCTATAATAAGTATGAAACCGAACCCCTTTGCCCGACTTTTAAGAATATTTAAAATGCTACCCTTTTCACTAAGGTCAACACCCCATATAGAATCTAGTGCCTGCTGCAGCTGAAAAAACACCCCAGTTGCACCATATAAAAGTACAACAACACCTATAGTAGCAGTAAAGAAGCTTGTTTCTTCATCACCGCGATCTACCATCATTAATCGTATAGACTCTGCAGTTTCTTTACCTAGTGCTTGGGTAATTTCCGCTAGTAATTCTCCCTGCACAATATCTCGACCCCAGATAGAGCCTACTATATTTAAAATGATTACAATAAGCGCTGGGAGCGATAAAATCGCATAATAGGCAACAATAGCACTTAGTTTAAATGGATCTGACTCCATCCATTTCTTATACGTTTCTATAAATAAGGCGGGCACATCTTTAATTTTAAAAGTGCGCCGCCTTGGTTTAGAACTCATATAAGTAATACTATCTTCCATTCACTAGTATCGTAAAATACAGCTATTAGTTATTTACTTCTTCTAGCGTTGGATAGTCTATGTAACCCTCTTTTCCAGGGGTGTAAAATGTATCTTGATCTGGCTCGTTAAGTTCAGCATCTTGCTCAAATCGGTGCACCAAATCTGGGTTTGCCAGATACTTTCTTCCAAAGGCAACAAGATCTCCTTTTTTGTCTTCAAGGTCTTGATTTGCTTCTGCTGCATCATAGCCACCACTTAGAATAAGTAGCCCATTAAATCGGGATCGTATACTTTCTCTTATATCTGTAGGTAGTTCTGGAGCTCCCATAGAGCCGTGATCTACCAAGTGCATATAGACGAGCCCAAGTGCATTTATTTGACTAGCTAAATACTCAAATGTTTCTTTCTGGCTGTCAAAGGGTCCTATATCATTCATCGCACCATTAGGAGAAATTCTAATGCCTACGTGATCATTACCTATAGCCTCAACCACACGCTTTGCAATGCGTAATGTCAATCTACTTCTATTCTCTATTGATCCACCATACTCATCTGAGCGCTTATTAGTTTGTGGATTAATAAATTGATCAAGTAAATAGCCATTTGCACTGTGAATCTCTACACCATCAAATCCAGCTTCTATAGCGTTTTTTGCAGCGGTCACAAATTCTTCTACCACGTGATCGATATCCTCTATACTCATTGCAGTAGGCTCAGGGATCTCACAATCTCCTTTACCATCTACGTGCATTTTTGTCTCCTCAGGTTGTACTGCAGATGGGGCATAAATAGTGGTCCCTTCTGGCATATTATCCGGGTGGGATACTCTTCCAGTATGCATAAGCTGCATAAAAATTTTACCATCGCGCTCGTGTACTGCAGTTGTAACTGGCTTCCAAGCTTGTATCTGATCATCATTGTAAATTCCAGGTATACGTGGGTATCCCACACCATTTGGAGATGGCGCTGTACCCTCAGTAATAATCAAACCTGCACCCGCACGCTCGCCGTAATACTGAATCATAATATCTGTGGGAACGTGATCTTCAGATGATCGAGACCTTGTAAGAGGAGCCATAACCACCTTGTTTTTAAGCGATATTCTGTCCATATGTAATGGACTTAAAAGTGTTTTATAGTTTTTCATAATTGGTTTTTTTATAAAATTAAATCTCTCAATGTACTATTGCGGTTAAGGGACTGTTAAAACATTACTTTAATTCTCTTAACACGTACACTTTCGTGAAAATGAAACTACAACTTCACCATCGCAAGTGTATCAAATAATGCGCACCGGTAAATTGTACTATTAGTATCTTTAACCATTGAGAAATACGACTACTATGACAACTAAGGATAGAATACTTAACAAACTCCAAATTTTAATAACTCAGAAATTTGATAGTCCAGAGCAAGCATTTGCTTTCTTTGATGAAGATGGTAATGGTACACTGTCGAAAAATGAAATAAAACAACTTTTAAAAGAGGCTGAAGTAAGTGGTTTTATAAGATCTATGGTTGCCTCTGCCTTAATAGAAGGATATAGTAAAGATGGTAATGATCATGTAAGTTGGGAGGAGTTTAAAGCCGCACTAGACGAAATAAAACCTTAAGACCATATCAATTGTGTTCATTTATTATGAAATGAGCTAGAAATATTGATTCCGATATTTAGGAATTATTCCTATTTATTAAAAATTATAGTGTAGCTTTGTAACTATCTATGGGTGATCATATAGCTACATACCACTGCGTCATAGACGTTGAGACTACAGGAAAAGGTATTAACGGAAATCGCATAACAGAAATATGTGCGGTACGTCTCAAAGATGGAGAGATAGTAGATAAGTTTACCTCCCTAGTTAATCCAGAACAATACATCCCGCCATTTATAACAAATCTAACAGGCATTGATGATGCTCTTGTGGCAGACGCTCCCCTATTCGAAGAAATTTCTGATCGGATATTAGAAATTACAAACGAAGCCATCTTTGTCGCTCACAATGTGAATTTTGATTATAATGTATTACGTGATGAATTTCGAAAATTAGGAATTCCATTTGTGCGCAAAAAGTTATGTACAGTAAGGCTTTCGCGAAAGCTTATCCCAAATCTATTTAGTTATTCCTTAGGAAATCTTTGCGCTTCCATTGGTATCCCTTTAAATAATAGACACCGTGCAGAGGGCGACACAGATGCCACAGTTATCCTATTTCAAAAATTACTCGCGCTAGACACCTCAGGAAAGGTGATGCAATCTTTTTTAAATGTAAGATCTAAAGAAGCGACCCTACCCCCCCATTTACCCTCTAGAATTATTCAAGAATTACCAGAGACTGCGGGAATTTATTTATTTAAAGACCGCGCTGGAAAAGTGATATATGTGGGTAAAGCCATCAATATCAAGAAAAGAGTGCTATCTCATTTTTATGATAAAAAAAATAAGGAATATCTCCTTGGACAAGAAACGTATCAAATAGATTATGAGGCTACGGGTAATGAGTTATGTGCTTTACTCTTAGAATCTGAGTATATACAGCAATATTTCCCAAAATTTAATAGAGCCCAAAAACTACCCGTAAGTACGTACTCAATAATTTCTTATGAAAACAGAAAGGGAATCATACAGCTTGCAGTAGCAAAAACGAGATATAGACAGAGCGCAAAAGGAAAAGTATTTACAAGATCAAAAGCTATCGATCGCCTTATGGAGCTTTGCGATGAGTTTGCACTCTGTCCTAAATATTGTGGCTTACAAGCAACCTTTGATAGATGTAGCCACTATAGTTTAACAAACTGTAAAGGCGTATGTGCCGATGATGAATCGGTCTCAGACTATAATAATCGGGTTGAAGATGCGCTAGCCTCATTCCACGCAGAAAATGACACTTATTTAATAAAAGAGCGTGGACGTACTGATAGCGAGACAGCGTTTATTTATATTAATAATGGAGTGTATAAAGGATATGGATTCATACCTGAGACTGAGCAAATAAATCATTTTGAAGAGGTAGAAACATATCTTTTACCGAAAAAAAGTACCTATCATACAGATGTGATCTTAAGAAGTTACTTGAAAAAGAATAAAAGCCCAGAAATTTTATCGCTCGCTCTTACTGTTTAGAATGAACAAGACAATAGATTATAAAACGTATTACGCACAATTACCAGACTTACTGGTTCAAACATACCCTGAACTCAATTTTCAAAATCATTGCTATTTACGCATCGCTTTAGATAATGTAATTGGGACTAAATGGGATTTGCGTATTGCTCGCCCTGCTTATAAAAATTTAAATTCTACACAACGATCTCTAGTGATTGAAAACTTATCACTTTATTTAGAAGATAAGGCTACCCTGCTTGCGCATAATATGATCTCCCTAGCGTACCGAGGCAAATTATGATTTTATAAAAGTTATACTCTTTAGAATGACTAGCTTTGCCTTTCTTTCTTGTTGCCTTAAATATAGTTTAGGTTTCAAAAGATTTCAACCCCATTTATACTATGCACCCAAATAATAAGAATAACAATCCCTATCAATTTAGACAACTAAGAAAAGTAAATAAAGAGCTTGCTCCTTTTATCTTAGATACAAATCGAGGTATTCAAACTATTGATTTTTCTAATGCAAAAGCTGTATTAGAGCTGAATAGGGCTATTCTTTTAAGCGATTACTCTCTTAATACATTTAAGATTCCGCAAGGGTATTTGTGTCCAGCTGTACCTGGTCGTGCAGATTATCTTCTTTATTTAAATGACTTTTTAGGTAAAGAAACGGCAACAGGACTTGATATAGGTACTGGTGCAAATTTTATATATCCATTACTAGGTGCAGCCCTTTTTCAGTGGAATATGAAAGGTGTAGATATTGATGAGAAAGCTATAGATAATGCACAAATGCTTATAGATACAAATACACATTTAAAAGGATTTTTAACTGCCGTACATCAACCTGATAGATCACATCTGTTTACGAATGTCATCTTACCTGGCCAGAAATATGACTTTACGATGTGTAATCCTCCTTTTTACAGCTCAGAAAAAGAAGCTTTTAAGGCTACCAAACAGAAACTTAAAGGATTAAAATTGAAAGATGTAGAGCGCAATTTTGCCGGACAATCTAATGAATTATGGTGTAACGGTGGCGAGGCTTTATTTATTAAGAGGATGATAAAAGAAAGCGTATTATTCAAAACTCAAGTTGAGTGGTTTACCACCCTCGTTTCAAAAAATGAGCACCTTCCTAAAATCAAAAAGCAACTTGAAAAACTAAAGGTAGATTACAAGGTTGTTGATATGTCTCAGGGCAACAAAAAATCAAGATTTATTGCTTGGCAATTCAAGGAATAATCTTCATTAATAATGAAAATCTCTATCATCAACCTCTGTACTCTCAGTTACGAGATAGTCTGAGATTACATGTCCTTGTCCATACTGCGTATGATAAAATGATAGCTGTAGCGAATCTTGATTAGCATAAAAGATCTTAAAATCTTTATACTCTTGATCGATCTTAAATAGCTCTGGGATTAAGCTACTTTCTATTCTAATATAAGTGACATTATTAGTGTCTTTTACTATTGACCAAATTCCTTTTAAAGATTCTCCACAATTAGAATTTGCAGAATTGTTATCGTAAACATCTCCAGAGACTGTAAAGGTCTGTCTGTATTTTAAAAAACAATCTCCCATATTCATCCTAGTGCGACCATTGTAACGCCTAGCTAGCTTCCAAGTTTTTGAGCTATCCCCAGCAATTAATTGCTTTATATTTTTGGGTGCTTGAAATTTTGTCTTTTCCTCCTCAGAACATCCTATGCTTAGTAGCATTATAAGAATAATAATTTTGGAAACTCTCATTCTATAAATATAAGAATTCAATCAGGATAAGTAGTTTCGCATAATCATATACAATTATGGAGAAGCATTATCATTTCAAACTTTATAAACCTTATGGTTACATCAGTCAACTTATAAGTAATGATGAAAGACAAGCTCGTAAAAAAAAGTTTTTAAGCGAGCTCTATGATTTTCCCAATGGAGTTATGGCTATAGGAAGGCTAGATGAGCACTCGGAAGGTCTATTATTACTTACCACAAATGGTAAAATATCTGATACCATAAACCGCTCTGGTATTGAAAAAGAATACTATGTACAAGTGGACGGTATTATTACAGATGAAGCAATACATCAGTTAAAACAAGGTGTCACGATTACATCTGAAGGAAAAAAGTACAAAACCAAGGAGTGTAATGTAATAAGGTTAGAACCTTCCCCACATCTACCAGAACGCGCAAAAAAAATAAGAGATGAAAGACACGGCCCTACTTCTTGGATCTCTGTTACTATTACCGAAGGTAAATTTAGACAGGTCAGAAAGATGACAAGTGCAGTTGGTTATCCAACGTTACGATTGGTTAGAATAAGAATAGGCTCACAAACCCTTACGGGTATGGAGCCTAAACAAGTTATTCAAATTGATCTAGAGGATTAAGATACTTTACTCACGCGTACAGCGTTCATTCCTTTTTGTCCTCTTTCTATCTCGTAAGATACTTTATTACCTTCTTTTAGTTCGCCATCTTTTACCTCAGAGATGTGCACGAAGTATTTTTCTGGAGTATCAGAATCTTTTATAAATCCAAACCCTTTTGATGCGTCAAAAAACTCAACAAAACCAGTCTTTATTGGATCTGGCTCGTTACCTTCTTCTTTTTTAGGAATACCTAGCACGATGTCTTCTACATCTACCTCCTCCATTAAAGATGGATCTGGTGGGGTATCAACTAGTTGCCCTAAATGATTTACGTAAACAAATTCATTTTGCTTCTCACCGCTTTCTTTTCTAGCAGCTTTTTTCTTGCGCTTGTCTTCAGCTTTTTTAAGCCTTTTCTTTTCTCTTTCTTTTTTACCAAAGGTTTCTTGTGGTCTAGCCATTAACTCTTTTAT
>CAWUIT010000065.1:0-12066 GCA_963922345.1 uncultured Dokdonia sp.
GTGATCCAGTTTTCTTTATAATCTGTAATACGCTCGAGCATACTATCTGCTCTGTAAACAAAGTCGTAGAGTTCTGCAGTTTTTGCCTTAAAATGAGCAGCTTCTGTAGACTCTACATCTTCTAGACTACTTACTTCTTCAAGAACGCGCAGAGTGGGTTTAATCTCGCGTTTGCTTCTTTCTTTTGCAATTTTTCGTGCAAGCTCGTCAATATTACTTTCAGCAACAAAGTATTCTCTACGTTCGCCTGGCTTGTATTCTTTAAAGATAATTCCCCAATCTATAAGAGATCTTAAATTCATACTAGCATTACCTCGAGATATATGAAGTTCACCCATAATATCTTCCATACTCAAGGCTTCTGGTGATACCATTAATAATGCGTGAATCTGAGCCATCGTTTTATTTATGCCCCACTGTGAGCCAAGGGCTCCCCACGTTTGAATAAATTTATTTTTTGCTTGACTGAATTCCATAAAATAAAAATACAAAATATTTTATAGTTTCAATAATATATGAAACAATAATTTATAATTACAAATCACGTTTTATTCAGCACTTTTAAAACAAAAATAACTCTGATCATTAGTTACTTTTGATTCTATGAAAGCTCTTGTCATTTCCAGTGTTTGGGTAGAGCCTACTTCTACAGCAGCTGGAAGTAGGATGCTACAATTACTATCTATCTTATTAGAGAACAATTGGGAAATTACATACGCCACAACTGCAATAAAGTCTGATCATGCTTTTGATTTAGAACAGATAGGGATTGCTACACAAATTATAAAGCTTAACGACTCTGATTTTGATGATTTTGTAGTTAACCTTAATCCAGATATGGTGCTCTTTGATCGATTTATGGTCGAGGAGCAGTTTGGCTGGCGCATAAGTGAGTATTGTCCGCGAGCTTTAAAAATACTTGATACAGAAGACCTCCATTTTTTAAGAAAGGCACGTCAACAGGCGGTCAAAGAAAATGAAAATTCTCAAGTTCTAGATCTTTATACCACAGAAGCAAAAAGAGAAATAGCCTCCATATATCGCTGTGACCTTACTTTAATAATATCCCAATATGAGATGCATTTGCTTCAAGAAGTATTCAATATCTCACCATCATTATTATTCTACCTGCCGTTTCTTGTAGACAAATTAGATCACAACTTTTTACCCTTTGCCAGTCGAAGTCATTTTGTGTGTATAGGTAACTGCATGCATCCGCCTAACTGGGACGCTATATTAGAATTAAAGAAGCACATCTGGCCCAAGATTAAGAGCGCTATTCCCAAAGCAGAGTTACATGTTTATGGTAGCTATATGACCCACAAAGTGCTACAACTTCATAACAACCAAGATTGTTTTCTTATTAAAGGGCGTGCAGATAATGCCCAGGACGTTTTGTCTAGGGCTCGTGTATTGCTAGCGCCTTTGCGTTTTGGTGCAGGTTTAAAAGGAAAATTTATCGATGGGATGCAGTGTGGTACACCTTCAGTAACTACGCAAATAGGAGCAGAGGCGATGGCTGGAGATTTACCTTGGTGCGGTGCTGTAGAAAATGATTATTCCGCTTTCGCGAAAGCGGCCACCACCTTATACACAGAAGAGCAGGCCTGGAAAACTGCCCAAGAAAACGGTGTCAACATTATCAATCAAAATTTTCAAAAATCACAATTTACTGAAGCAATCATCTGTAAAATTGACGATCTGCTCAGCAATTTAAAATCACATCGACGCCAAAACTTTATAGGTGAAATATTACAGCATCACACTTTACAAAGTACAAAGTATATGTCTAAGTGGATTGAAGAAAAAAATAAAGAGTAACATCGATTTAAAAATTGAGTCTCTCTTAATTATCTATAAGTCCAGCACGTCTCAATAATGCCTCGGGTTGCGGTTCTTGCCCTCTAAAGCGTTTATATAAGATAGTAGGATCTTCTGTCCCTCCTTTTGATAGGATGTGTTTTTGAAACTTTTGTGCTACATCTTGATTAAAAATACCTTGATCTTTAAAATACTCAAAGGCATCTGCGTCTAGAACTTCTGCCCACTTATAACTGTAATAACCAGAGGAGTACCCACCTTGAAAGATATGAGCAAAAGCAGTACTCATACAGGTTTCTGGGGTATCTGGATATAGCGAGGTATCATTAAAGACGGCAGTTTCAAAAGCTTTTACATCTGTTATTCCAGAAGGGTCTTGACCGTGCCAAGCCATATCTAGTAATCCAAAACTAAGTTGCCTTAGCGTTTGCATTCCCTCTTGGAAGGTTGCTGTATTTTTTATTTTTTGAATAAGTTCTGTCGGGATTACTTCTCCAGTTTCATAGTGGGTTGCAAATAGTTCTAGTGCCTCCTTCTCATAACACCAATTTTCAAGTATTTGACTGGGTAACTCAACAAAATCCCAGTGAACAGATGTACCTGATAGGCTTGGAAATTTAGTATTTGCCAGCATCCCGTGTAATGCGTGTCCAAACTCGTGAAATAATGTCGTTACCTCGTTAAATGTGAGTAGTGAAGGCTTTGATGGTGTAGAGGGTGTAAAATTACAGACGTTTGAGATGTGAGGTCGTTCATTATGATCATTTTTTATTTTTTGACCTTTAAAAGAAGTCATCCAGGCACCGCCGCGTTTACCTTTCCGGGGGTGAAAATCTGCATAAAAGAGAGCAATGTAAGCACCATTATTGTCTGTCACACGATATGTCTTAACATCCTCATGATAGACATCTACGTCAAATATTTGTTCAAAGTTTAGCTTAAAAAGGCGTGTTGCTACCTCAAAAACCCCTGATATAACGTTTTCAAGTTTAAAGTACGGTTTTAACTGCTCATCATCTAGGCTAAAGAGTTTTTGCTTAAGCTTTTCAGAATAATAAGCACCATCCCACTTTTGTAAGGTATCAATTTGATCTTCTTGCTTAGCAAAACTTTCTAGTTGGTTAAATTCTCTAAGCGCCGCCGGTTTTGCTTTCTCTAGAAGTTCATTTAAAAACCCTATAACGCGCTGGGGTGTCTTAGCCATACGTTCTTCAAGTGTGAAGTGTGCGTGCGTCTGATACCCTAAAAGTTTAGCTCGCTCATGACGTAAGCTTGCAATTTTTAATACATTCTCCTGGTTGTCGTGTGTATTGTTCTTAAATGCCCTACTTCCATAGGCAATAGCGAGTTGCTTGCGTAGGGATCTATTAGAGGCATACTTCATAAAAGGCATGTAGCTAGGGTAGTGTAATGTCACGACCCAACCGTTTTTTTCACGTGCAGATGCCTCTGCTGCATATGCCTCTTTAATTCCATCGGGAATGCCTTCAAGATCACTCTCATCAGTAAGGTGAAGCTCATAATCATTAGTCTCTGCGAGGACATTTTCTCCAAAACGTAGTTTTAATTGCGCTAGGTTTGCATCAATTTCGCGTAAGCGGGACTTTTTCTCTTCAGGTAAATTAGCTCCATTACGGGTAAATTGCTTGTAATTTTTGTCTAAAAGCGTTTTTTCTTCTACAGAAAGATCTAAATCATCTTTCTGATCGTATATATCTTTAACTCTTTGAAATAACTGTTGATTAAGATTAATGTCGTTACTAAGCTCAGATAAGAGGGGCGATACTTCTTGTGCGATTTTTTGAATAGCATCGGATGTTTCGGCGCTATTGAGGTTAAAAAAAATGCTAGAAATACGATCTAGTTGCTCACCAGAATAGTCTAGAGCAGCCACTGTATTTTCAAATGTAGGAGAGGCAGTATTATTTGTAATTATATCTATTTCGTTACGACTCATCTGTATAGCTTCTTTAAAAGCTGGCATAAAATGAGCGTCCTCAATTTTTGAAAATGGTGCTTGATCAAAAGAAGTTAGTAATGGATTTTTAGTAATAGACATAGAATTTTTATTAGGTATTATAAAGATTTTTGTGTATTTCGTCGAAAAAATAGGTGATATGGTCGACTATTTAAGGAATTTTCCTATGTTTGCCCAGTATCGTTCACGAAGAGAATCATAATTGAATTAATTATATATACGATTTCCCCCACTCAATGTAGATACAAAGGTTTGATTAATATTTAGAATGGTTAATAAATACAGCATCATTCCCCCATAAACTGCATTGATAAAGACCATCCCTCCCAGGATGGTCTTTTTACTTTAAGCTCTTTGCTCCCTCAACTACTTTATTTTTTAATTGCTCCTTGTAAGCAATGATGCGATCTTGTATAGCTTTATCACTAGCACCTAAAATTTGTGCGGCTAGGATTCCGGCATTTTTTGCACCATCTAGGGCTACAGTAGCTACGGGTACGCCTCCAGGCATTTGAAGTATTGAGAGTACAGAGTCCCAACCATCTATTGAGTTGCGAGATTTTACAGGAACCCCTATTACTGGAAGAGGTGATAATGAGGCTACCATACCTGGTAGATGGGCAGCACCTCCAGCACCAGCAATAATCACGTGAAGACCTCTCTTATGTGCATTTTGTCCATAGTCAAACAATTTTTCTGGCGTACGGTGCGCACTTACAATATCTACTTCTGTTGCAATGTCAAATTCCTTTAAGATGTCTATTGCTTCTTGCATTATTGGGAGGTCGCTGGTACTTCCCATGATGATTCCAACTGTCATAATTTACTTTTATTGAGCGATTACGCGTATACTTTTCTTCACTTGAGAAGCAATTTCTCTAGCTTTTTTAAGATCGTGATTTACAATGGTTACGTGTCCCATTTTTCTAAATGGGCGTGTTTGTTTTTTTCCGTAAATATGAGGTGTTACTCCGTCGAGAGCCATAATTTTTTCAATTTCTTGATATTTTACAGTTCCTGTGTGTCCCTCATCACCCACTAGATTTACCATTACAGATCCTACTTTGCTATCCGTATTGCCTAGAGGTAGATCGAGAATAGCTCGAAGGTGTTGTTCAAACTGATTTGTAAAGCTTCCTTCTATACTATAATGACCGCTGTTATGAGGTCTAGGAGCTACTTCATTTACCAGTATGTCATCATTCTCAGTCTGGAACATCTCTACAGCAAGAAGACCTACGTGATTGTAGGCGCGGGATACTCTTTCTGCAATTTCTCTCGCTTTTATTGCTACCGCATCATCTATTCTAGCTGGACATATCACATATTCCACTTGATTTGCTTCGGGGTGAAATTCCATTTCAACAACAGGATATGTAGTCACCTCTCCAGAGACACTGCGTGCTACGATAACCGCAAGTTCATTTTTAAAAGGTATCATCTCTTCAGCAATGCACGGTATTTCAGGTAATGCATCCAGATCTTTTTCAGACCTGACTACACTTACGCCATTTCCATCATAACCGCCGGTGCAGGATTTCCAGATAAAGGGAGTTTGTTGTTTGTTATAGAGGCTTTTAGGGTCTTCTTTTATCGCTTTCGCGAAAGAGTATTTCGTATAATTCGCAGTAGGAATATTATGCGTTTTGTAAAAATCTTTTTGAACGCCTTTATCTTGGATATTGCGCAATACAGAAGGTTGAGGAAACACTTGAATTCCTTCTTGCTCCAGCGTTTCTAGTGCATCAATATTTACAGTTTCAATCTCAAAGGTGAGGAGATTTACTTTTCTTCCAAAATTAAGTACAGTCTCGTAATCCATAAGGCTGCCTTGTTCAAAATGGTCACAGGCGATCTTACAGGGGGCTTCAGCACTAGGGTCCAGTACATACGTTTGTATATCGTACTTTCTTGTGTCATAAAGCATCATTTTACCAAGTTGCCCACCTCCTAAAATGCCTAACTTGAAATCTGATGAAAAGTAATTTGCCATAAGATTAATTATTTTGTGTGAAGGCCTACTTATGCAAACCTTGACCAAAAATTGAGTTCCAAAAATACAAAATCGATTAGGAGTAATTCTTAATTATTTATTCATATCCTCATCGTTGTTACGACTGCAACGCATATACTATCTTTGCGCAGTATTTACTATGAAAAAAACAATTACATTACACGATCTTACGTTTGAAAAGTTTATTTCAAAAACGGAGGTTCAGCACGCTGTAAATGGAGTTGCAGTGCGACTTAATGATGATTTTAAAGATAAGAGACCCGTTTTTTTAACCGTTTTAAACGGAGCTTTTTTATTTAGTGCAGAGCTTATTAAAAAATTTGATCACGAGTGTGAGATGAGTTTTATAAAAGTAGCTAGTTACGATGGAACCCAACAGAACGATGAAATACATACGGTTATGGGGGCAGAGCCGTCATTAAAAGGGCGTGATGTCATTGTAGTAGAAGATATTGTAGATTCTGGAAATACCATTGAAACTATTATTAAAATTCTTGAAGACGAAGAAGTGGCGTCTTATCGTATCGCCTCTCTTTTTTATAAACCAGAAGCATATACAAAGCCTTATCCTATAGATTACGTGGGATTAGAAATCCCCAATGATTTTGTAGTAGGCTTTGGGCTGGATTATAATGGCTTAGGACGCAATCTTACCGCTATTTATAAATTAAAAGAAACAACTATGACTAACCTTGTCTTATTTGGCCCTCCAGGAGCCGGTAAAGGAACACAAGCCGAAATTTTAAAAGAAAAGTACAACCTTGTTCATATAAGTACAGGTGACGTTTTTAGATATAATATTAAAAATGCTACAGAATTAGGGACACTAGCCAAGTCTTATATTGACAAAGGGCAACTTGTTCCAGATAGTGTAACCATTAATATGCTTGAAGCTGAGGTAGAAAAAAATAGTGAAGCCCAAGGATTTATTTTTGACGGTTTCCCTCGTACCGAAGCTCAGGCAGATGCACTAGCAGCATTATTAGCTAGTAAAAATACAGCTGTAGCAGGGATGGTAGCCTTAGAAGTAGATGATGAGGTACTTGTACAACGTCTGCTAGAGCGTGGTAAAACAAGTGGCCGTGCAGATGATGCAGATGAAGATGTAATACGCAATCGTATTAAAGTATATTATGCCGAGACAGCCATACTTAAAGAATATTACGAAAAGCAAAATAAGTACCACGGCGTAGACGGTGTGGGTACAGTTGCCGAAATCACGGAGCGTTTAAGTCAAGTAATCGATCAGATTAAGGCGTCGTAATTCGAATAATAGAATTGACCCTAATAGTACATGGTGCATCAATTTTGATTATGTAAAATTTAGCACCGTGTATCACTTTAGAGTAGGATACTAGAATAGCTTCTTAAGAACACGCTTTATATACACCACAAAAATGACAGAAGGGAATTTTGTAGATTATGTTAAGATCCATACCACCTCAGGAAACGGAGGTTCTGGCTCTGCGCACTTACATCGCGAAAAATTTATAGAAAAAGGAGGTCCCGATGGAGGTGATGGTGGTCGTGGGGGTCATATTATTGTGAGAGCAAACCCTAATTTATGGACACTACTTCACCTTAAATTTAAAAAACATCTGAGGGCAGGTCACGGAGGAAATGGATCAAAATCTAGATCTACAGGACACGATGGTGAAGATATGTATATTGAAGTTCCATTAGGTACTACCATAAAAGACACAGAAACAGATCAAGTCTTATTTGAAATTACTGAGAAAAATCAGGAGTATATCGCTGCAGAAGGAGGTATGGGAGGACGTGGTAACTGGCACTTTAAAAGCAGTACAAATCAAACCCCTAGATATGCCCAGCCAGGAATTGATGGTTATGAAGTACATCTAACATTAGAACTTAAAGTTCTTGCAGATGTAGGCTTAGTAGGCTTTCCTAATGTTGGAAAATCCACATTACTCGCTGCGATCACTGCCGCAAAACCTAAGATTGCAAACTATGAGTTTACTACGCTTAAGCCTAATCTTGGTATTGTAGACTACAGAGATCATAGATCTTTTGTTATGGCAGATATACCAGGAATCATAGAAGGAGCGTCTGAGGGAAAGGGTATTGGGCATCGTTTTTTACGACATATAGAACGTAACTCTACACTACTGTTTATGATTCCTGCAGATGCAGATAGTATATCTGGTCAGTATAAAATCTTGCTCAATGAATTGAAAAAGTACAATCCAGAGATGCTTGATAAAAGTAGGCTTATCGCGATCACAAAAAGCGATATGCTCGATGAAGAATTAAAGGCTGAACTGACTGAAGAGCTTGACCGGGAGCTACCCATACCTTACTTATTTATATCTGCTGTGGCACAGCAGGGGCTAGTAGAACTCAAAGATGCGCTCTGGAAAATGATGAATGCCTCACAGTAATTAAAGTAGCACACAACATTGTGCTTAAAGTGTAGTTATCTCTTAAAAACGTAAATAATGCGCATTTTACTCGGGCTTATTTTAGGATTTCTCTTGCTAGGTTGTGGATCGACATTTGTAGATTATGACTATGACACGGGAGTAGATTTCACCCAGTATACATCTTATAATTACGACTGGGAAAATATCTCTGGGCTTTCAGAATTTGATGAGCGACGTTACATTAAAAGTACAGACTCCCTCTTGCAAGCACGAGGATGGACGCTTTCTAATGATCCAGATATTTTAATTAGAGCCCAATCTTCAGAAATAGAAACG
This sequence comes from uncultured Dokdonia sp., assembly GCA_963922345.1. GTDB lineage: Bacteria > Bacteroidota > Bacteroidia > Flavobacteriales > Flavobacteriaceae > Dokdonia. Next base: position 8,534 of record CAWUIT010000065.1, read on the forward strand.
TCCTCAAGAAATACTATTGGTATCGGTATAGGCGGCGTGGGTGGCAATGTAGGTGGTGGTGTGAGTGGAGGTATTCCTGTAGGAGGTAGAGAATTGCACCGAGAGCTTATAGTCTCTATTGTAGATGTATCAAAAAATACAATTGTTTGGGAGGCTCGCAGTGAGAGCGATCTTAAAGTTAATGCGACTCCACAACAGCGGGAGATTTACTTTTCTAAACTTGTAACTAAAATTTTTAAAAAGTACCCGCCAGAAAATAAATAGCTTTTGGCATTATATTCGCATAGTCAGTGCAAAAGATTAATTATGATGAAGTGGCTTCTAATAGTATGTTTTCCTGTGATGCTTTTGGCTCAACATAAAGGTGATAACGCTTTCGCGAAAGCGGAAACTTTTTTCAAAAATGAGCAGTATCAAAAAGCAAAACCACTTTTTCTATCGTATCTCAACTTACACCCTAACAATACAAAAACTTTAGAATATCTAGGTGATATAGAAGGCTTTGCTAGCAATTGGGAGACAGCAATACCTTATTATGAAAAGCTAGTAGAAATAAATCCTAAGAGTGCCAACTATCAGTATAAATACGGCGGTGTTTTAGGTATGCGCGCTCTGGAGATAAATAAATTTAGGGCAGCGACAATGATAGGTGATATAAAAGAAGCTTTTGAAACCGCTGCGCAATTGGATCCCAATCATATCGATGCACGATGGGCTCTTGTAGAATTTTATATTCAGATTCCAGGGATCATAGGAGGAAGTGAGCAAAAGGCAAAAAAATATGCCGATCAGCTCAAGGAGTTATCTCCAGTAGATGGCTATCTGGCGCATGGGTATATAGCAGAGTATAATGATCGGCCTAGCGATGCTGAGTATAATTATAAACAAGCCGTAAAAGTAGGCGGTTCTGTAACGTGTTATGAAAAGTTGAGGGAGCATTATGAAAAAAATGGCAAACCTTCTGAGGCCTTGAAAACTGTACAAGAAGCTCAAGAAAAGCATAAGGACGATAATAGACTTCACTATCAATTTGGTAAAATTGCGGGTCAATATGGAATCGGGCTAGATCAAGGGATTGCGTGCCTAGATAAATACATTGCAAATTACTCGTCTAAAGATGGAGTGCCTAAAGATTGGGCCTATTTTAGACTTGCACAGATTTACAAGCATAAAGGTGATAAGTCCAAAGCACAAGAGTGGATTGGTAAAGCCTTAGCCAGTCGTCCAAATTTTAAGGAAGCCCTTGCAGAGCGTAAAGAAATTCAGAATCTTTAAGATAGTAGTAGTGGATTTATATCCATTATATTAGAGCTGATGTAATCTTCGACAAAAGCTTCTGTAAAATGCTCACTCCCTAATAAGTTTGCTTTTTGAAGCTTGTCCTTTATAGCTAGATTTTCATACTGTTTTAGGTAGTTAAGAGACAATGGTTTATAGCTATAATGCCAGGGCTCATAGTTGAAACCTTTGCGATTGTAATTATCTGTGTACACTAGATAGAAATCAAAATTGTTTGCGTGTAGATCCATCCATTGTTTGAACTTACAATAGGGGCCATTACCGTGAAATTTTGACGGCACCAGCACATCCCCAGAAACAGTAGGACCTGCATCTACGATGTCAATATCTGTACCCCAATGATGACGTGAAGTTCCGGGAATTGTAGAATATTCAATGATCTTTTTTATGGCTGGTAATGGTTTAAGACCACTATTCAAAAAGCGTTTGTATTTACGCTCCCAGATCCTATTTTGATGATTATAATCTCTATAGCTAGAGACTACCTTAAAAACAATACCATCTTTTAAAGCTGCTTGTCTCATCTTTTCAAATGCAATCGCTGCCTCTGGCCTAAGTTTGTAGGACGAGGTTTTGGTAAGGTCGGGACTGCCCTTGCCCATTAATTCATCTTCAGAAATATCTTGAGAGGTATAGTTGTACGCGTGTAGGGGTAGACTACTCGCTATTAAGCCAAGAGTAGACAATTTTGAAAATGTACGTCTTTTCATATCATTTTTTTTTTCATTCTAAAGTGAGGTCCTACTTGGGGGGTATCAAACTCCTCCCCATCAATGGTGTATCCAAGATTTTGATAAAATTTTAAAGCCACAATGCGGGCATTGAACCAAAGTAATGTTTTCCCTCTTTGTATCAGCATTTGCTCACCTTTTTTGAGAAGTATTTCGGCAAGACCACGATTTCTGTAAGATGGGAGTACGGCCATTCCTCGCAAACGCACCTGATCCCCTCTGTATGCTGGATATGTATCTTCCATAAAACTTGCGACGCCTACAATAGTATCATTATGAAACAATCCAAGGTGAAAGGTACTTTCCTTCTCATCTGCCTCCATATATACATCTTCAAGGGGCCTTCCTGCTCTAAGAACGGGGTGTCTTACGGGCCACGTATCTACCGCATCAATTACTAGAACTTTATAATTTAAGTTGCTCAGTTTATAGAAATAAGTGGGCTCTTGATCATATGTTATTGTGTCGAGCTTTTGAAAACCGCAGTTTTGTAAAACTTTTTGTGATGCGGCGTTTTCGATATGAGAGTGAGCTATTAAAAAAGGCAAATTTAACGTGTTAAAAGCGTAGGTGATGATGGCCTTGGTACTTTCGCTGGCATAGCCTTGATTCCAAAATTTACGATGGAAGCGATAACCTACATCAACTGCTCTCTTATCTCTATGTAGTTTGAGACCACACCATCCTAAAAAAAGCTCATCCTCTTTACGTATTACAGCATATCGACCTATTCCAGTGGTTTCATAAACTGTTTCATATTGTTTTAAAAAAGATTGTGCTTCTGCTAGATCTTTAAACGGAAGATCACTCGTGTATTTTAGAACTAATGGATCTGCATTGAGTGTAAGAAGATACTTTGCGTCCTTGAACTCAAATTTGCGAAGATAAAGACGCTCGGTTTCTACTACCATTTTATGAAACTAGGACGTCTTTAAAATCAGGATTACGATCAAACTGGACCTCGGCAAATGGACATAGCGGGTTGATTTTTAAATGATGCTTTCTGGCATAAGCCACGGTATGCGCCACAAGTTTTGAGGCAAAACCTTTTCCCTCTTCTGGAATTTTAGTCTCTGTATGGTCTATAGTAATTACGGCATTTTTGTCTTTTGAGTAGGCAAGCTCAGATATTATTCCGTTTTCACCTTTTATATAAAAGACACCTCTGTCTTCACGTTCTTTATGCTGGATAGTCATATGTCTTACTTTACTTTGAATATTAAAAATAAGCATCATTTTTCAAAGATTTTACCATAATGTCGGTGGCTATGATAATTTGCTACTAATCGTAGGTGACACCCCAAGAGTTGCATTGATTTCAAAAGATGATATATTTTTAAATTTTGATTAAAATATATTCTTAAACAATTGCTATTTATGCAAAAAATGATATTTTTGCCTCGCTTTATAAAAGATTGGATAAAGCCTACCATTAGACGTTATGTCTATAAAATGCGGGAGTAGCTCAGTTGGTAGAGCGTCAGCCTTCCAAGCTGAATGTCG
>CAWUIT010000066.1:0-12022 GCA_963922345.1 uncultured Dokdonia sp.
CATCAGAGTATCTAACACGACAGGGTCAAGTGACCTTTTTTTCATACACCACAGTAGAGAATATTGAAGCGACAAATAAGCAAGTACTATCTTTACTCAAAACTGATACAGATTCGATTGCGGTGCGTATGTTAATGAGGGCTTTTAGCTTTAAAAAGTCCCTTATGCAAGAACATTTCAATGAAAGTTATATAGAATCAGATAAATATCCAGAGGCTACATTTCAGGGCAGAATTATAGATTTTGACCCAAATTTTGAAGGAACCAGAACTTTTAGAGTTAGCGGAGAGTTTACACTTAGAGATATAAGAAAACTGCTAGAATTTAGCGTCAATTGCACAAATCAGGATGGGCAGTATTCTATAGCTGGAGATTTGGAGGTTTTCGTAAATGATTATAAGATCAAAATCCCGACCCTTTTAGCTCCAAACATAGCTCAGGTTATTAAAGTATCGTTTAATTTCCAATATTAAGTTTATGAAAATTAATAGAATAGCATTAATAAGCGTAGGTTGTGTGTTAATGAGTTTTCAGTCATTTTCTCAAAACATTTTAGATAAACTTTCTTCGCAATCCATAGATACAACATTTTATACAGCTGCCACATTTAAAATGACGCGCCTCAGTATCGGGCACTCCCTTGAAACGCGTAAAAAAGGAGTATTAGAGTTTTATGCTCATACAAGGTATTGGAATACTTTTTCAGACAGAAGTACAAGCTTTGCAGCAGATAAGATGACAGCAAGTTTTGGACTGGATTATGCTTTTACAGATATATTCACCGCAGGTGTGAGTTTTACAAGTCTTTCAGAACAATGGGCTGGATTTTTAAAATATCGAGTCCTAAGACAGAAACCTAAATCATCAATTTTAGGAGTAACTTTATTACAAAACATAACCTATGAATCAAGTAGATTTACTCCTACGCAATTGGATAATTCTATAATAGACCGGGCAACATTTACGACTCAAGTCCTTTTAGGAAGAAAGATATCTGAGAATTTTTCCTTTCAAATGGTTCCTTCTTTGATTATCCGAGGTTCAACAGCGTTCGATAATGACCCTGCAATTCAAGGTGCTCTTGGTTTTGGAGGGAGATATAAAGTAGGAAATCACGTCTCTCTGGTCTCAGAATATTATTATGTAGTCAACAAGATTGAATCCCGTACCACCTATGGAGCATTTGCTCTCGGAGCAAATTGGGAGGTCGGTGACGTCTTATTACAATTTCAATTAACCAACGCACGTATTCCTACAACAGATTCTTTTATTACTGAAACCCCATTTAACTTCAATTTTAAAAATGGTTATTTAGTATTTGGGTTTAACGCAACCTACGTTTTTCATTTATAAATAGAAAGAGAATTCAGTTCTAAGACTTCTTTAAGAAGTTTAATTTATGCTCGTCTACGACTTACGCTAGTTTTTAAAATATGTGTTTTATCTAATAGATAATAATTCCTTTTTAAGGCTTCTAATTCCGTTTGAATCGTTTTAAGTTGCAGTATGCTTGAGTTTCTTTGTTAATTTGTTCTATAACAATTAAAAATAAAAACTATTATGAAAACGCTAATGAATCAGTTAAAATATGGTGCGATGGTCGCATTAATTTCTTTCTCCTCATGTTCTGATGACGACAACAGTTATGGAAATGATCCCGATCCTGTTGACCCAGTTACAGTTCTAAATCAAGTTACGTACGATCTTGAGGAACGAGCAGTAGATGGAATCTCTGGAACAGCAACCTTCCTAGAGAATTCTGACAATACTATTACGATTAATTTAGATATTAATAATACTCCAGCAGGCGGAATGCATCCAGCTCACATACACGCAAATACTGCAGCAGAGGGAGGGGATATTGTATTATCACTTGAAACTGTAAATGGAGATACAGGAGAAAGTTCAACAACATTTAGTACCCTTAACGATGGTACCACCATTACGTACGAACAACTCTTGAACTTTAATGGGTATATAAATGTACACCTTAGTGCAGAGGAATTGAGTACTATAGTTGCTCAAGGGGATATTGGTCAGAATGATTTAACTGGAAGTAATGTTGTTTATGACCTTGATAGTGTTTCAGATCCTGATATTAGTGGTACCGCTACTTTTTATGAGCGCGTTAATGGGACAACTCTAGTGACCGTAGCACTTGAGGGAACAGAAATGGGTGCATCTCATCCTGGTCATATCCACGAAAACAGTGTTGCCGAAACTGGTGCTATCATCGTAGGTCTAACAGCTGTAGACGGTTCTACAGGAATAAGTAGAACACAAGTTTCTTCTTTAGTAGGAGGTGCAGCTGTTACCTATACAGAACTTCTCACTATCGATGCTTATATAAATATACATTTGAGTATAGATGATTTAGCAACGCTTGTTGCACAAGGGAATATAGGAAGCAACGTAAATAATGACACTACTGATGCTACTGAATATGATGTGACAAATAGTGGAGCAAGTGCATACATATTTAACGGAGAGAACTTAGATAACGCTAGTAATCCTGACTTTACATTTACAAGAGGAGAAACGTACATATTTAATGTAAATTCTCCAGGACATCCATTTTATATAAATTCTGTACAAGGAACTGGTACATCAAATGCTTATAATAATGGAGTAGATAATAATGGTGCAGTGAGTGGAGTAGTCACATTCACAGTTCCAAGCGATGCCCCAAACACTTTATATTATAATTGCGAGTTTCATTCTTCAATGACAGGGGTAATTAATATTATAGATTAGTAATTTAGATTTTGTTTTTAAAAGGTCTTTGAGTTATGCTCAAAGGCCTTTTTTTGTGTTCTTAACAAAACACTAACATTTTAAGTTGTAACAGAATATTTAAAAAAGAGTCTATAGACTAGGAACTATATGAGGCTAACCAAAAAGTCTACATAATAGTCTTAACAAGAAATTCACAATGATTAGCAAATTAGTCGTTAATATTGTGCTAAAGCATTGACTATGATTGAAATTAAAGGTCTCCACAAGTCGTATCAAATGGGGAGTAATTCACTCCACGTACTTAAGGGTATTGATTTCTCTGTAAAAGAGGGAGAACTCGTTTCCATCATGGGTTCTTCAGGTTCTGGCAAGTCTACCCTGCTCAATATTTTAGGGATGCTTGATGAAGCAGATCAAGGCACCTACGATCTTGATAATGTACCTATCAAAAATCTAAATGAAAAGGTAGCTGCACAGTACAGGAATAAATTTTTAGGCTTTATTTTCCAATCGTTCAATCTTATAAATTATAAGAATGCACTTGATAATGTTTCTATGCCCTTATATTATCAAGGGATGAAACGTGCAGAGCGTACGGATAGAGCTATGCACTACTTAGAAAAAGTAGGACTCGCACAGTGGGCTACGCACTTACCTAGTGAGTTGTCTGGAGGGCAAAAGCAGCGTGTTGCAATTGCACGAGCACTTGCTAGCGACCCAAAAGTCTTGCTGGCAGATGAGCCTACAGGGGCGTTAGATACAAAGACATCTTATGAAGTGATGGATTTAATTCAAGGAATTAATGATGAGGGTAAAACCATACTTGTTGTCACCCACGAGCCAGATATAGCAGAGATGACTAAGCGTATCGTAAATCTTAAAGATGGTCGCATAATAGACGATACCGTTGTTAATCAAGTAAAAGCCATTGCACATGTTTGATGTAGAGCGCTGGCAGGAAATTTTTGAAACAATCGGTAAGAATAAGTTACGCACGTTTCTTACAGGATTATCTGTCGCGTCTGGGATTTTTATATTAGTAATTCTGCTTGGCTTTAGCACTGGCATTCAAAAAGGAGTAAAAACACAATTTGCACAAGATGCAGAGAGTCGAGTGAATGTCTGGACAGGGGTTACTACAAAGGAATATGCAGGACTCAATCCTGGTAGGCGTATACAAATGCACAATAGCGATCTCGAAAATGTAGATACTAAATTTGGAGAAGCGCTAGAGCATCAAACGGGACTCTATAATATTTGGGGTGGACAAGTAAACTACGGTAACGAGAGTGGAAATTATAGAATCGAAGGTGCAAATTACGGGCAGCAGTTTATTGAAAATGCTGGATTATCTGCAGGGAGGTTTTTAACTCAAAAGGATGAGGATGAAGGTGTAAAAGTCGCTATCATTGGTCAGAAAGTAAAAAATGATCTTTTTAAAAGTGAAGATGCGATTGGAAAAACTATCAAAATAAGCGGGATTAATTTTCTTGTAGCAGGAGTTTTTACAGATCCGGGTGGAGAGCGCGAGGAATCACGCATTTTTATCCCCTTGAGTACAGCACAGCGGGTATTTAACGCAGGTGACAATCTTAGGTCTATGGCCTTTACCGTAAAAATGTCTGATAATTTTGACGAGGCAGTTGCACTCTCTGCAGCAGTAAGTCAAGGTATCGAAGATGAGATTAAATCAAGATATCAAGTAGCTCCAGATGATCGTAGCGCCGTGCGCGTTCGATATAACCTTGAAGAAGCTCAAAAAATATATAGTCTTATTGATACTATTAGAATGGTATTTTGGTTCGTAGGGATCGGGACTATAATTGCGGGAGTCGTTGGGGTGAGTAATATTATGCTCATTATCGTAAAGGAGCGTACTAAGGAAATAGGTGTACGTAAAGCATTAGGTGCTTTACCTAGTTCTATAATCGCAATGATTTTACACGAGTCTATTTTTATAACCGCTATTGCAGGATTCTTAGGACTTTTTCTAGGGGTTGGGTTATTAGAACTCATAGGTCCCCAGATTGATAGTGATTTTATAAAATTTCCGCAGGTTGATTTTACAACGGCTATTTCAACAGTTATCATTTTGATTGTAGCAGGAGCCATTGCAGGGTATATTCCGGCAAGGAGAGCAGCCAATATTAAACCCATAGAAGCATTAAGAGATGAATAGATGTAAGTGCGCTTTCGCGAAAGCGTAACTAGAAACAGATTTAAAGAGAATTTAAGAAAATAAAGCCCTTAATAAGGCAGTAAAAAGATGTTTAGTAAAGACCGCTGGAACGAAATATTAGAAGCGTTAAATGCAAATAGATTCCGTACGATACTCACGGCGTTTGGTGTGTTTTGGGGTATATTAATATTAGTGCTTCTGCTTGCTTTAACAAACGGATTAAAAAATGGCGTTTCTGCAGATTTTGGAGACTTTGCGACTAATTCAATGTTTATGTGGTCTCAAGGTACCTCAATGTCTTATAAAGGACTACCTAAAGGGCGGTATTTCAATTTTAAATTAGAAGATGTAGAAGTGCTTAGAGAGAAGTATCCACAACTCAAATATATATCACCCAGAAATCAACTAGGTGGGTACAATGGGGCAAATAATGTTACTCGTAATGAGAAAACAGGTGCTTTTAGTATTTATGGGGATTATCCAGAGTTTATTAATCAGCAACCGCAAGACATTACCTCTGGACGTTATATCTCATATTCTGATATAGAGGAGAAACGTAAAATTTGTATAATAGGTGAGGACGTTGTTAAAGGTCTGTATGACAAAGGCGAGACTGCGCTCAACACGTATATAAAAATTAACGGTGTAAACTTTCTAGTAGTGGGTACGTTTAAGAACCCTAAGAGTAGTGGAGATGCAGAGGAAGACGCAAATACGATATTTGTGCCTTTTACGACATTTTCGCAAGCATTTAATAGAGGTGATAATGTAGGCTGGATGGCAATTACGGCAGAAGATGGTACTGCAATCACAGATATAAAAGAGCAAGTATTTGCAACGATGAGAGAGCAACGCTCTATACATCCTGATGATAAACGAGCCATTGGTCATTTTGATCTCGCCGAAGAATTTGGACGCGTGATGGGGTTATTTTCCATACTCACATTTGTAGGGTATTTTGTAGGAGCCCTCGTTCTTATGTCTGGAGTCATAGGGATCAGTAATATTATGCTTATCGTGGTGAAAGAACGCACAAAGGAGATAGGTGTACGTCGCGCTCTTGGAGCTACGCCATTTGAGATTAAATCACAAATTTTACAAGAGTCCTTAGTACTTACAATTATATCAGGAATGGCTGGGATTGCTGTTGCTGCTGGATTAATATGGGTAATGAACTCCATATTAGATCAAGTAGGTAAAGTAGATAACTTTGCAAATCCTTCAGTCAATATTACCGTAATCTTAATAGCGCTAGCTATACTCATAGTCTCTGGTCTTCTCGCTGGATTTATACCAGCTACTAGAGCCATCCAGATGAAACCAATAGACGCCCTTAGAATAGAATAAACAAAAATCAATCAATCATAGCATGAAACGCACAGGAACCATCATCACCCTTATTATCATTGCAGTACTTTTTACTGTAGGGATCTGGTATATCTACACAAAAGATAAGCAAGACCCCGTTGTATATACTACAGAACAACCTAGTACTCGTACCATTGTAAGAAAAACAGTAGCAACGGGAAGTATCGTACCTAAAGAAGAAGTTCTTATAAAGCCTAATATTTCGGGAATTATTAAAGAAATCTACGTAGAAGCTGGAGACAATATTAAAGCTGGCGATCTTATTGCACAAATTGAAGTGGTGCCTAATGCATCATCGCTCACAAATGCAAAAAATACAATTGCTGGTGCTCGCACAAGTGTTGAAACTGCAAAACTAGCTTTTGCAAACCAAAAAAGTATCTATGAACGTCAAAAGGCTCTTTTTGAAAAGGGAGTGATATCTGCAAATGATTTTGATGGTATTCAGAATGCCTATAATCAAGCTGAGCAGCGCGTAAAACAAGAAGAAGTAAACCTTACGAGTGCCGCTCAAAATTATGATATCATTAAAACGGGAACAACTAGTGGTCTGGGTAATGCAGCCACGACGCAAATACGCTCCACAATTACAGGGATGATACTTGATGTACCCGTAAAGACCGGAAATCAAGTGATAGAGGCAAATAACTTTAATGATGGTACTACCGTAGCAACCCTTGCAGATGTCGATAAAATGATATTTGAAGGTAAAGTAGATGAGAGTGAAGTAGGAAAGATTAAAGAAAACCTCCCCCTAGAGATTACGGTTGGCGCTATAGAAAATAAAACATTTGATGCTACACTAGATTATATAGCTCCTAAGGGTGTGGCAGAGAATGGAGCGATCCAATTTGAAATTAAAGGGACGCTAGATCGTAAAAGTGAGGATACATTTATACGTGCCGGCCTTAGTGCAAATGCGAGTATCATACTTGAAAAAGCAGAAGATGTACTTTCAATTAAAGAAGCATTAGTACAGTATGATCCAAAGACTAAAAAACCATTTGTAGAGGTAGCAACGGGCGATCAGCAGTTTGAGCGCCGTGATATCGAAGTAGGAGTAAGCGATGGTATTTTTGTAGAAGTAAAAAGTGGCGTAAGCAAGGGAGATGAAATTAAGGTGTGGAATCAACTTAAAGCACCTGTAGGCTTCGGCAGATAGGAGATCTTAGATCATCATCCCAGCACTTGTTGGGATGTTTTTTTATATGCTTTCGCGAAAGCAAAACAAGCTCCTCCAAAAAATAATATAAAGATTTTGTAACATAAAACCGTTTCAATAGTCATATTGGACATCAATCAATAGTATGAAAAAAGCACTCTTATTTTGTATAATGGCAATCCTTGCTCTTACTACGTATGGGCAAGATAAAAAGTGGACACTTCAAGAATGTGTACAATATGCCCTTGAAAATAACATAACAGTACAACAGACAGAATTAGACTTAGAAAATGCAGATATAGATCGTCTTGTGGCTGAAGGCAATTTTATCCCAAGTCTTAACGCGAGCTCTAGTATTTCTGAGAATACGGGATTAAGTTTTAACCCTGTGACAAACAATCCTCAAACGACAACCTTTTTATCTGTAACTGGAAGAATTAACGTAGGATACACATTGTTTGATGGTCTTCGTAATGTACGACAGCTACAGCGAGCAAAACTTTCTAAAGTAGCCGCAGAGTTCAATCTGTCTAAAATAAAGGATGATATATCTTTATTCGTAGCAAACGCATACCTAGATGTACTTCTTAATAAAGAAAATTTAAAGGTTCTTCAAGCTCAAAATGATGTTACTAAACAACAGATTGCACAAACACAAGAACTAGTAGACGGAGGTGTATTGCCTAGAGGTGATTTGCTTGAAATTAAAGCTACTAACGCAAGTGAGCAGCAGCGTATAGTAACAGCAGACAATGCAGTAAAACTATCCCTTATAAGTCTTGCTCAATTACTTGCGATAGATAATTATATGATGTTTGATATTGCAGAAGGAGATTATGGAATATTTGGAGCTGAAATATTAGACAAGCCTATAGGAACAATCATAGATAATGCAGAGGAGAATCGATCTGAGATCAAAATAGCAGAACAGAATCTTGCTATTGCAGAAAAAGATTTACAAATTGCTAGAGGTGCAATGTACCCTACGCTATCTGCATTTTTTGGGTATGATACTCGTTTTACAGATGCTACAAGTTTTATTCAAATTCCAGACAGAGATAATCCTACGAGCACACAGCAAATAGGTTTTGTAGAAGATACAGGGCAGAGTGTTGTAGGAGAGTTTCCTAATACAGTGCCTAGAGAAGTAGGAGCAGCCCCATTTATAGAACAGCTATATACTAATGATGGAATAGGATATGGATTATCACTTAATATTCCTGTTTTTAATGGTTTTGCTACTAGAGCAAATGTTAGGAGAAGTAAAGTAAATATTAAGCGTCAAGAATATCTCTTGGAGCAGACAAAGCTGGACCTTGAGTCTACTATTTACCAGGCTTATACAGCTGCAAAAGCGGCTAAAGAAAGTTATCAAGCAGCACAACAGGCAATAGAGGCACAGGAGCTTGCATATCAATACGCAAAAGATAGGTATGATGTAGGTCTTACTAATGCATTTGATTTTAGTCAGAGTAAATTGCGTTATGACAATGCTCAAATAGAACTGGCCCGTTCAAAGTATGATTATATTTTCCGTATTAAAGTATTAGAACTTTACTTTGGCATACCCGCTACAGAACTTAAATTTTAAACAACATGAGTAAAAAAACACTTTATATCCTCTTAGGAGTTGCCGTTATTGCCGTAGTTGGGCTAATCGCTGCAAAGAAAATGGGCGCCTTCGGGAAGTCTGGTAATTTTAAAGCAGTAGAAGTTCAAAAGATAGAAAGAGCTACGATAGTAGAAACTGTTGCAGCAACTGGAAAAATCCAACCAGAGATCGAGGTTAAACTTTCTTCTGAGGTATCTGGTGAAATTATCGATCTGCCTATAAAAGAGGGGCAGGATGTAAAAAAAGGTGATTTACTGGTGAGAATAAATCCTGATCTTGTACAGGCAGCCGTAAGCCAAAGCCAAGCAGCTTTGCAAAATAGTCGTGCAGGTTTATCACAAGCAGAAGCGAGTCTTAACCAGGCAAAACTTACATATGATCGTAACAAACCTTTATTTGAGAAGGGAGTTATTTCTAAAGCAGATTTTGAACGAGCAGAGTCAGACTTGCAAATTGCACAAGCAAATCGTCAGAGTGCCTATTACAATGTTCAAAGCGTAGCTGCTCAAGTAAAGCAAGCAACAGACAACTTAGGTCGTACATCAATTTTTGCTCCCAGAGATGGTACCATATCAATGCTTAATGTAGAATTAGGTGAGCGAGTAGTAGGTACAGCGCAAATGGCAGGTACAGAGATTGTACGTGTGGCAAACCTCAAAAATATGGAGGTTGAGGTAGACGTAAATGAAAATGACATTGTAAAAATTGCCATAGGTGATTCTACTATAGTAGAGGTAGATGCGTATTTGAAGAAAAAATTTACAGGGATTGTAACAGAGATAGCAAACTCTGCACAAGCAACGTTAACCGCAGATCAAGTCACTAATTTTAAGGTAAAAGTGCGTATTCTTGAAGACTCTTACAGAGATTTACTTGAAGGTAAAAAGGATACTTACTCTCCTTTTAGACCTGGAATGACAGCAACAGTAGACGTTATTACTAAAAAACGAAATAATATCCTTGCTGCGCCTATAAGTGCCATTGTCGTAAAAACTGACACCAGTAGTACTAGAAGAACAGACCCAAAACCAGAAACTCAAGCCTCAGAAAAAAAGTTTGAGTGTGTCTTTGTAAAAAGTGGAGACGAGGCAAAGTTGCAAGTGGTTACAACGGGAATACAAGACGATTCTAAAATAGAAATACTTACTGGTCTTGAAGAGGGCGATGAGATTATTATAGGCCCTTACAGTTTAGTCACAAAGTCGTTGAAGACAGGTGATAAAGTCGAGGTAATTGGAGAGGAAAAAGAAGAAATAGAATAACATAATGACACATATATTATGTCTTGAGACAGCCACCACAAATTGTTCGGTGGCTTTGTCTATTAACGGCAAAGTAGTTGCTATAGAAGAGGATAATGCAAAGCAATATTCCCACGCCGAGCGTTTGCACACATTTATAGAGACCGTCTTACGCAAGGCTGATATTTCAAAAGATCAGCTGCAGGCTATAGCTGTAAGCAAAGGACCGGGAAGTTACACAGGACTTCGCATAGGCGTATCTGCTGCCAAAGGATTGTGTATGGCGCTAGATATTCCACTCATTTCTATCGATACGTTAGGCTCGCTTTCGCGAAAGCAAAAAGTAACAGAAACTGAACTCGTAGTTCCTATGCTTGACGCTAGAAGAATGGAAGTGTATAGTGCAATATATGATGCAAATGGTAACTGTTTAAGAGCGACCCAAGCTCAAATCTTAGAAGCAGACTCTTTTAAGAAATATCTTGATAATCACATCGTCCATTTTATAGGTAACGGTGTCGAAAAATTTCAAGATATCTGTAAGCATCCCAACGCGCGTTTTGCCGTGGGAGAGTTGCCATCTGCTTACCAAATGGTCGAAGTTGCCCAAACTAAATATGCAACAGCTTCTTTTGAAGATGTGGCCTATTTTGAGCCCTATTATTTAAAAGATTTTATAGCTGTAAAGTCAAAAAAGAATAGGTAACTACTCTTTGGAAACTGTGTGCATATGCACATCTCGCTGTGGGAAAGGTATCGTAATACCAGCTGCTTCTAATCGTTCTTTTCCTTTTTCTAGTATTAACCAGCGTAAGTTCCAGAAATCTTCATTTTTTGCCCAGTATCTCAAAGATAGGTTTACACTACTATCTCCTAATTCTGCGAGGACTACCATAGGAGCCTTGCCCTCTTCTTGAAGAACTTCTTCTTGCTCATTTGTAAGAGATAGGAGTATGTCTTTTGCAAGTTTGACATCATCATTATAATCTATCCCAAAAGTGAGTGCTTCTCTTCGTATGCCTTCTTCTGTGAAGTTTACAATTGTCTCATTAGATAATTTTCCATTAGGAATAATAGCTAGTTGATTACCAAAAGTTGTAAGCTTGGTTTGAAATATTGAAATCTCCTTTACGGTTCCTTCTTGGCCTTGAGCTTTTATAAAATCACCTACTTTAAATGGTTTTAAGAGTAAAATAAGAACACCTCCAGCAAAATTTGCAAGAGAACCTTGCAACGCAAGACCAATTGCTAAACCTGCAGCTCCTATAATTGCAACAAGTGAAGTGGTTTGAACTCCCACTTGAGTTATAACTAAAACAAAAAGTACAATTTTTAAGACCCAATTAATGAGGTCCATAATAAATTTTTCTAGAGTAGGCTCATAATCTTTTGTAGCAAAGAATTTACGTACGAGTCTCTTTATTATACGAATGATCCATAACCCTACAAATAAGAGTAGAATCGCACTTATAAAACCTGGTAAAAAATCCCATATCCATTTTATGGCTTGGTCAATATGCTCCTGATACTCACTTACTTTATCTAATGGATTTTGCATTGCTTTGTTTTTTTGCAAATTTTAAAAGAACCTTACTTTTAGCATAATTCGCTGGGCTAAACTTCTGTTAAAATTCTATGAGCTGCACCGCCTCACCTACCGTTTTTACGGGTAATTTACAAGCGTTATTAACACAAACATAAATGAGCGTTTCTCCTTCTAAAAA
>CAWUIT010000067.1:0-11981 GCA_963922345.1 uncultured Dokdonia sp.
CTTGCATATCTGCTAATGACTCTTTTATAAAATTAAAATGCCTTGTGCTATAATGAGGGTCTTGAAGCAAAGAAGGTTCTAGAATATAAAGCAGTAGTACTGGCTCAGTCTCTTGTAGCGCCTGCCATAAATTTTCATTGTCTTGCAAGCGCAAATCCCGCTTAAACCAGCAAACAGTAATATCTTGCTTCGTTTCTGAGGGAAGAGAAATATCTGGATTTTGATCTTGCAAAAGAGTTGTTTTAGTTAACGTGATGAATCTAGTAGTGGTCTGTAAAGTATTTACCTATCAATGAATAGTTAAGATACTCTTTTAATACTTTTCAGGATTTTCAATGATATCTGTAGCTCTCTCTTGATGCGCTTGCAACGTTTCTTTATTCATTTTATCAAGCAGGCTAAGCATCATATTCATCCTATTATTATTTTCAAAATGAGATCGTTTTTCATTTAAAAAATTCCAATATAATGAGTTAAAAGGGCAAGCGTCTTCCCCTGTCTTTTTACTTACTTTATAATGACATCCCTTACAATAGTTTGACATCTTATTGATGTAACTGCCACTTGAGACGTAGGGTTTTGTAGCTATTTTGCCACCATCTGCCCACTGTGACATCCCTCTAGTATTTGTAATCTCGACCCACTCTATAGCATCAATATAAACACCTAAGTACCATTGATCTACTTCCGCTGGATCGCACATTGTTAATAGCGCATAATTACCAGTAACCATTAACCGCTGTATGTGATGCGCGTAAGCATTGTCAAGACTGTTATTTATGCTACACTTGAGGCAGTTCATTTTAGTTTTACCTGTCCAGTAAAAATCAGGTAGTTTATTGGTGTTTTCTAAGGTGTTTACCTCGGCAAATTCTGGCATTTGCATCCAGTACATGCCGCGCATGTACTCACGCCATCCCAATATCTGACGTACAAAACCTTCTACCTGGCTTATATCTATGGTATCTTTGTTTTCTCTCCAATATTCTATTACAGAAGTAATCACTTCTTGAGGATCTAGCAACTTGCTATTCATAGCAAAGCTCAATCTACTGTGATATAAATACGCTTGGTTAGGATCCATTGCGTCTTGATAATCTCCAAAGTGTTCTAGAAGATTTTCGCAAAAATAGCGAAGTACTGATAGTCCATCTGCACGGCTCGTAGGCCAGTTAAAATGGGTCTCGTTAATTCTACCCATAGTCTCAACCCCTTCTTGTTTGAGAAGTTCTACTAGCTCTGTGACATCTTTTCTAAAGCCTCGCTCGTGAGGTATAAGAGTGTCACCCTTCCACTTATTGCGATTGCTTTGATCAAAATTCCACTTATCACCCTCGGGATCTTTATCATTTACCATTAAAATATCATACTTCTTACGCATCATTCGGTAGAAGTATTCCATAGTAAATTGCTTTTTACCTTTATAAAAATCTTTGAGGTCTGACCGCGTGGTCATAAAATGCTCTGTGTCAAAAGATTCTACAGGTATAGATACGCTTTCGCGAAAGCGTTCTAACATCGTATCTAATCGATACTCATCTGGGAGTTGATATTCGAACTTTTCAATATCGTGCTCTTTTATAAGTGCTTGTAAATTATCTGTAAGCGACTGTGTATTATTTTTATCATCAAGGTTGTAATACACCACTTTGTGGCCTCTTTCTTCAAGCCAAGAGGAAAACTCGCGCATAGCTTGAAAAAACGCAACTACTTTCTGTATGTGATGTTTTACATAATCTGTTTCCTGGCGCATCTCTGCCATAAAATAAACGACATCTTTTGAAGTGTCGTTGTACCAAGAGTGCTTGTGGTTGAGCTGGTCACCTAGTATGAGTCTTAGTGTTTTCATCTAGAATAATTCTTGTTGCGTCCATAATCGTACAAACTTACCATTGCCATCGTATCGCTCTGCTTGCGAGTTGATATTGAATTTACGATCACGTGGGTCATTACCTACACCAGCATTATACATCCAGTTACCCCAATTGCTGTGTACATCATAATCAATGAGTAAGCTTTCAAAATAAGCAGCGCCTATGCGCCAGTCTTGCGCCTGCTCCTTTGCCCAAAAGCTAGCAACATTCTGGCGGCCACGATTAGACATCCAGCCAGTCTCTTTGAGTTCGATCATATTTGCATTTACAAAATCATATTTTGTAGTGCCGTGTATCCACTCTCTCTGTGCTTTGTCATTGCTATTCCAGTCGTAATCTTTGTGAAGAATACCACCTATTTTGAATATATCAGAACCGTGTTTGAGAGAGATGTATTTAAAATAATCGCGCCAGATGAGTTCAAAAATGAGCCAGTAGGTATCTTGATTTTTTTTTATTTCTTTTTCAAAACGCCTTACTTCCCAGTAAATCTGTCTCGCCGATATAGATCCATTAGATAACCAAGCCGAGAATTTTGAACTATAGTCTTGACCTACTAATCCATTACGTGTTTTCTTATAATATTGCAGTTTTTTTGTGTTCCAAAAATAATGTTTGAGCCGTTGCCAGGCTTGATCTTGACCACCTTCCCACGGAAAGGCAGATCGTGGATCCTTTTCAAACGACTCAAGCCCTAGCTCTTGCAGGTCTGGTATTGTGCTTTTTTGATCGAGTAGATTTTCTTTAGAAAGCGCTTTGATTTCTTCTTGTAAAGGGCGGACACTGCTTTCTTTCTCGCACTTTTTACGGAACTGAGTGAATATTTGAGGAATGTCTCCGAAAGAATCGAAAGGAATATCTTCGGGATGAAAGAGAAACTGATCATAATAGGTGTAGTGATTTATGTTAATAGATTGATTTATCGCTTCTGTAACTTGATTTTCTTCTTGTGTCCATTCATTTTGAGAATGGATCTCTGAGACATCGTATTTTGAAATAAGTTCTGGTAGTATAGTTTCTGGTCTAGCAATTTTTACAACTAATGTTATATTTAATTGCTCAAGATTTTTTTGAAGATTAGAAACGCTTTCGATAAGAAACTGAGCTCTAAAGCGCTCTGTCTTTTTAAACCCATAAGGTCCCTCTTCAAAATGGCGAGGATCAAAACAGTATAATCCTATAACTCTTTTTCCAGATTTGATGGCCTTTGTAAGTGAACTATTATCTTGAACTCTAAGGTCGTTTCTAAACCATACCAATGCGGTATCCATAAACTATCATTTTGAATAAAGATAGTTACTGTTTATGTTTTACAAAGTATGATTAAACAAAATTTAACCTTATCAGGCATTATTTTACCTGATGCGCAGGCTTTAGAAGATCATTTACAGTCTTAACAGGGTTAAAAGTGACAAGTGGCACCTCCACAAAAACAGTATTCCAATAGGCCATTCCCCCATTCCAAAGGCCTGGGTGTTCTAACGCTTTAATTTTCTGGCCCTGATAACTTTTTGAGGTTATAAATCCAGCTTTTTGATCTACAAAACGATGTAAATCATATTTCTCACCTTTATAGTTACGTATGCCGCAAACGATATCTACAGGATTAAAATGTGTCGCCTTTTGTAATATGCCTTGCTGCGTTTTACTATGAGGATTGATTTGTACACCTTCAACTATTTGTAGGCTTTCTCGACCTTGTTCATCTCGTACCCAAAATGGTCCTCCCCCAGGTTCGCCTTCATTTTCAACCATACCACATACACGTATGGGCCTATCAAGAAGTTTAATTAAATATTCTTTCTTATAGTTTGTTTCATACCTCTCAAAATCTTTGGGAAGTTTAATGAATAAGTCATTACTAATAAAATTTACTATGTCTCTATATTCATTTTCTACAAGGTCTGCCTTACCCAGAAGTAATTTTAAGTAGGCAAACGTCTTTTCTTGAAGAGTAATTAATTTTCCTGCGAGCATTTTTTTATAGTAGGCAACTTGCTCCTTAAACTGAAAGACAACAACGTTATCTATATTCTTAATAAAGATTATGTCTGCATCCTGCTTATTAAGATTATTAATGAGTGCACCGTGTCCTCCAGGTCTAAAAATAAGATCTCCGTTTTTATCTCTCAGTAATTTATTATCTTGAGTCAGAGCAATAGTATCTGTACTCGAAGATTGAAATGAGTAAGAGATATTAAACTTGACATTGGTTTTCTGTGTGATGTATTCTTTTCTCTTATTCAGGCGCTCTTTAAAATTACTTAAATGACCTTCAGATATAGTAAAATGTAGATTTGCAACATGATTATTTGAAGCGTAGAGAGCACTTTCAAAAAGATGTTCCTCAAATGCCGAAGCAATGTGTTTTTTATATGCATGAAAAGGGAACAATCCCTTAGGTTTCTTTCCATAATTGAGTCCATCTTGGTCCAGCATCATCTTTACAAATCTGAGACGATTTTCATTAACATCTGCACCTTCTTCACCATATTTCATTTTGAGTTGAGAACGCACTTCCTTGAAAAAAGGAAAACTATCTAAGCCCACAAAGAAGAGACGTAATTCTGGGACATTATTTTTATTAATATAAGCGTTGATACTCCCCCGAGTTGGGTTATAATCTTCTAAAAATTCAAAAAGAAATTTGAACATTCTGGTAGCTGCACCAGAGGCAGGAGTAAATTTTAAAAGCTCTAGTTTTGATTTTTTACTTTCAAAGAGATTTACAAGCTCATATTGTTCTTGATTGTTCAGAACTAACAATCCATCATCATTTGTAGCCACACCTCGAAGATCTACATAGGATATTCCTTGAACTAAGGATTCATATTGTCTTTCTAATTCTTCTAGAGCAATTCCTCTAGTCGTTAATTGTGCGATATCTCTTTCTGTAATATTCAAATCAGTAAATTGTTTATGAGCGAGGTTGCTACATCCATTCTTTGTGAAAGGTTGCCTTTTATAAGTTTATATGGTCTGTTATAGATGTCTAATGCGCTCTTAAAATACAGAAACATTTCCTCACGTCTATCAGGTCTATCTCTTAAATCGTCTTGTGACCAAGGGGTATCTATAAAGGTGAGAAGATACAAATCATACGTATTATGGAGAGCCATCTTATTTAATAGTTCTGGACACCATCCCTTGTAATATGCTTCACTATATACTTTTGTAGATAAAAGGTCTGTGTCACAAATAATAAGCTTCTTATTGCTCGAGGCAGCTTTGTTTTCGTGGTACATCTGTCCTTTTGCAATGGGTAATAAGTCTTTGGGTCTACAGATTTTTTGCTCTTCATCCCAGAGTTTTTGCAAGTAGTCACGTGCAAATTCTGGAACTAGAGGGGCATTGTAATGTTGAGAGAGCTTTCGCGAAAGCGTACTTTTACCACTACTTTCTGGACCAAAAACACATATTTTTATACAATCGCTATCGACTTGTCTAAGTTCTTTTTCCATTCTAAGTAACCAAATATGGCAATGATTGTCAATATGAAATATAATATACTACTAAAGGTTAATCCCTTGTAAAAATAAAGCGGGACGGTTATAAGATCACCTATAATCCAGTAAATCCAGTTTTCGATCTTACGCTTTGCCATAAGCCACATTCCTACAAAAAAGATACCTGTAGTAACCATATCTACATAGGATGTCCAATGTTCTATTCTATCAAAAATGATGTACACGCCATAAACAAAAAGAGCGGCACCTATAAATATAAAAATCGATAGTATATGTTCTTGCTTTGAAGCATCGCTTATAGGTGTCGTAACAATACCATCCTTTTTACGAGTCCATACATACCAGCCGTATATACTCATAATAAAGTAATATACATTGATAAGCATATCACCCAGTAGCCCCCATTTGAGAAGTAAATAGACAAAAATGGCGGTACAAATCATTCCAGTAGGGAAAACAAGTACGTTATTTTGTTTTGAATAGATAACAGATGCGATGGTAAAAACTGCCGCAGCAAGCTCTAATACAATATCCAGAGTTGTATAACCAGCATACTGGCCAAAGAGAAAATCAAAAATCTGGCTCATACTTGCTTCGGTCTGTCTTTACAATTTTAAGGTTCATTAGTCCTAGGTCTATACTCCCAAGACTGCCCTCCATGGCCTCAGTAAGAAAAGCCATCACTTGTTTATAATCTCCGTAGATATGTGTCGATAGGGGATTTTCTAGAATATCAAAACCACTATTGCGTAATTTTTTTATAAAGATTTTTATAGGCTCCTCAAAATCATCTTGTAGCGGGGTAAAAGTTAACTCAACAGATATTTGCATAGTCTTTTTGATTTTAGTCATTATAAACGTGTAAAACTGCACCCATCCCGTAATTTACATTACCAGCCTTAACCAGATTAGAATTCTCATTATAAGATTTATCAAAAACCTGCCACTTCTTGTCATTAAAGAATATACGTCTCACATACGTTTTTTGTGAAGGGAGTTCACTGGTAAAAGGTAAAAGAGGTCTAAAGGTTACAGATACTTTTTGAATCCCTCTAGGTGTTTCAATTTCGTTATATTTTTTAGTTTGGATGAGTTTTCCAGTAGCATCGGCGTAGCCTAGTACTTGCAAGGAGGCAAATAGGCCGTTATCTGGTATAAAAATTTGATATTTACTTATATCTAGCTCGTAGGTTTTATCATTTTTTTCGCTTACGCGAAAGACAATATCCTCGTGCACCATCGCATCTCCCGGAAAACCATTCTCATTTTTGTAAAACTGAATTCTAAAAAGCGTAGAAAACTTCAAATTTCCCTTCTTACGATATTCCTTCTCTGAGTTAATTGGAATGTAGAGCATCGCAATTTTTGAAGATTTACCTTCGTATTGCTCAAATTTGACAGCTACTTCACTTTCAACCGTAGGTAACCAGCAATTGTAATAATTGGTGTGCGTTGTTTCTTTTAGTTTTTTCTTTTTAAACTTTCCTGTTTTCTCCGCAGTAAGGATAACTTCAGAAAGTTGGCTTGCTTCAAAATCGAGCAAAACTTGCTTAGGTAAATTAGCCGTTGCAATGGTTTTGCTTTTAAACCCTATCGCCGAGATGTATAAACTATCGATGTCTTTGTACTTAGAGGTCTCAAATTTTATATCCCCATCTTCTCCAGCAAATGTACCTCGACCATCTCCAAAGGATATAGTAGCAAATGAGACAGGTTTCTTATCAATAGCATCTACTATGTACATTACTTGACACTGTAAATGTGTGCTTACAGCCAAGAATAGGAATAGGCAAAAGAGTTTCATAGCGGCAAATGTAGGGGTTTTAAATTATTGATCTTTCCAAGAATCCTTCTCAAAAGCTGTGCCTATAACCACAAGTGATGCGCCGGCTGTATATGCTCGTTCCATTTGCGTCGCTGTTGTAATGCCACCTCCTACGATTACGGGGATAGATACAGCATCACAAACTGATTGTATCACCTTTGGATTAACAGGTTTTATGGCACCACTGCCTGCTTCAAGATAAATAAATTTCTTACCAAGTAGTTCTCCTGCAAGGGCTGTATTTACAATTGTTTCTACATTTTCTTGAGATAGTGGCACGGTGTTGCTCACTCTTGCTACTGCTGTTTGAGAACCACCATCAATGAGTAAATACGCTGTGGGGAGAACTTCAAGTTTACTTTGTTTTACTATTTGCGCAGCTTTTACTTGCTGCCCTATTAAATACTCAGGATTGTCTCCAGATAGAAGTGATAGAAATAAAAGAGCATCAGCAAGTGGAGTAACTTGATCATAACTTCCAGGAAATAGTATGAGCGGTAGATTAGTCTCTGCTCTAAGTAGTTTTACTACCCCTTCTATTTTGCGATCGGGGTCTGTGCTGCCTCCTATAAACAGATGTGTAGTTGCATTAGGTATTTTATGTATATAAGATTTCGCAAAGCTTTGAGTTAATGTAAACTTGTCTGGATCTATTAAAATAGCAAGCTGCCTAGTCGAAGATTGTAGTATCGTGTTATATAGAGACACAGTAGAGCGATGTGTTAAATTTATAATAGCTATTTCTTAGTACTACAGAGCGTAGCCACACGTAAACCCTTCAAATTCTAAAAATTTGATGTCATAGTTTGAGATATCTCCATCATAGGTAATTTGTGCAGTGGTCTGTTGGGAGTCAAATTCAAATTCTTGCACATCTATATGCTTTAAGAAACTTAATCCAGGTTGTTCATACAATTTATAGAGAGATTCTTTTGCGCACCAGACTATGGTAAGTTTCCGTACTCTTGCTTCTGCACTCGTAAGTGTATAATACTCCTCAATAGGTGTAAATTTTTGTGCGATCCGTAAGATTTTATCTCGTTGTTTCTCTATATCTATACCGACGGGTTGCTCACTTACTATAATTGCTGTAAAAATGTAACTATGTGTAATCGATATGTGTTTTCCATCGTGCAGATGAGGTTTTCCGTGGTCATTATAATATAAATCAAAATCTGTATATCCGGCTTCAGCAAGTAGATGCCTTATGCTCATAAACCCTTTTTGATGCAGTTCTGACTTCATTCCATCTAAGCGATTCTGGCAGTGTGGAGTGAGTTTAATATTTCGCGAAAGCGTATCTAACGATTCTTCAATTTTCCATATGTAGATGGTTGTTGTAGAGTTTACTGTTATCGTTTTGTAAAGAGGCATGGATTAAATGGATTTCTGTAAGGTATTGCGTAATTTTGCAATTGCTAAGAAATAAGCTAAATATACAAATTATGAGCACAAAGACAGTACCGTACGTACCGTACAAAGTAAAAGATATTTCCCTAGCAGGATGGGGACGTAAAGAGATAGATCTTGCCGAAGCAGAAATGCCAGGTCTTATGTCATTACGTGAAGAGTATGGGGATGAGCAGCCTCTTAAGGGAGCGCGCATTGCTGGTTGTTTACACATGACCATCCAAACGGCGGTTTTGATTGAAACGTTAAAAGCGTTAGGGGCAGAGGTTACTTGGTCTTCTTGTAATATATTTTCTACACAAGATCAAGCTGCTGCAGCGATTGCAGAAGCTGGAATTCCAGTTTACGCTTGGAAGGGAATGAATGAAGAAGAATTTGACTGGTGTATCGAGCAGACACTTTTCTTTGGAGAAGATCGTAAGCCACTTAATATGATTTTAGATGATGGTGGTGACCTTACAAATATGGTACTAGATCGTTATCCAGAACTCGCAAAAGATATCAAAGGACTTTCTGAAGAGACTACAACGGGTGTACACCGTCTGTATGAGCGTATGAAAAATGGCACCCTACCTATGCCAGCCATCAATGTAAATGACTCTGTAACGAAGTCAAAATTTGATAACAAATACGGCTGTCGTGAGAGTGCAGTAGATGCGATACGTCGTGCTACAGATACGATGCTCGCTGGAAAGCGCGTAGTAGTTTGTGGTTATGGAGATGTGGGTAAAGGTACCGCAGCCTCTTTTAAAGGAGCTGGATCTATCGTTACTGTGACAGAAATAGACCCTATTTGTGCATTACAAGCTGCAATGGATGGCTTTGAGGTTAAGAAATTAACATCTGTTATTGAAAATGCAGATATTATCATTACCACAACAGGTAATAAAGATATCATACGTGGGGAGCACTTTAAAGCGATGCGTGACAAAGTGATTGTATGTAACATTGGACACTTTGATAATGAGATTCAAGTAGCCTGGCTCAACGAGAATTATGGCGACACAAAAGATGAGATCAAACCTCAGGTAGATAAGTATACCATTGATGGGAAAGATATCATTCTTCTAGCGGAGGGACGTCTTGTAAACTTAGGTTGTGCAACAGGGCACCCTAGTTTTGTGATGAGTAACTCATTTACAAATCAGACCCTAGCGCAGATCGAGCTTTGGAAAAACAGTGATAATTATAAGAATGAAGTGTATATGCTTCCTAAGCACCTTGATGAGAAAGTAGCAGCACTGCACCTATCACGTCTGGGAGCAGAGCTAGAAACACTTTCTAAAGAACAGGCAGATTACATTGGGGTTACTGTAGAGGGTCCATTCAAGCCTGAGTACTATAGATACTAGACGCAAGTCGACCACTAATTAATATTAGATTTTCGCTTTCGCGAAAAATTCCTTTAGAAAACCCATGCTATAAGCGTGGGTTTTTTTGGTAAAAAAAATAGCTGCCTAAAAAGTAATTGAATGAGAATTTAAGTATTTTCGATAGATAACTAATTAACATCAATTTTATGAAAAAATTAAATCGCGCATTTTTTGTAGTTGCTTTAGCATTTATGATGACCTCTTGTTATGTACAGACTCACGTTGTGGGAGCAGGAGCACAAGGAAATACTAAAGTCACTAAGTGGAATCATTATGTTCTAGGAGGTCTTGCACCAGTGGGAGTTTCTCAGCCAGAAGAGATGGCAAATGGAGCAACAGATTACACCGTAACTACACAACATTCTTTCGTGAATGGTCTTGTAAATGCTTTGACATTTGGACTTTATTCTCCTACAACAACGACAGTAAGATACTAAGAGATGTTTAAGAAAATATTGTTTTTTGTTTGCTTGTTTTTACTTCTGAGGTCACTGTTCTTTATAGTAAAACTTTTTAGTTTTAAAGTAGAGGCGTTAAGTGAATTTGGTGAAGGAGCCTTATTGGGCCATTTCATCATTTTTATAGTCTTAGGGAGTCTACTTTTTTTCTTAGGTAGACGTATTTGGTTTAAACCAAGTTAAATTGAATATTTTCTTAACAAAAAAAGGGGGCTGTTTTAACAGTCCCTTTTTTAATAACAATAGCTCAAGTCTTACTGATTTACTAAAGACAGTGTAGCAGATTCTCCAGTTTTTAAACTTGTTCTCGTTGTAATTAAATTAGTACCATCTTTAATCTCTACTTTAACTGTGTTAGGGGCTGAGGTTCCCTCATCAATAGCTTCTACCCGAATTTCTGTAACGGGCTTAGTAATAGTTATAGGAATATTTTTTTTAGCACCTTCTATAACAAAATCTTCCAGTAGGAGTGTGTCATCAACATAAAGATTGATACGGTCATTATCTACTTTTCCTGAGTCGTAAATAGAAACAGTGACATTTTTGGTCTTTGTAAAAATGTTGAGGTTCTCCCTGTTTTTTACAATGCTCATCGTAAGTGTATCCACAGATCTCTTGGCAGAAACGCGGTCTTTGAGTTCTTGACTCACCTTTGAAGATTTTTGAATCTTACGATCCAATTTTGCAATGCGCTCCTGAACTCTTTCAGAGGCTGCCATAATTAACTCTCCATTTAAGCAACTTGAGGCATCAGGATATTTTCCTTTGAAACTGCCGCTAAAGGCTTTGGCGCGATTTAAATCACGCAACTTCCCGTCAAAATGTACAAGGCACATATCGACCTCACCTAAAGGTGACTTCGTATAAACGATATCATACTCATTAAACGATAGTCGCTTATCGGTAATATCGTAAGTTCCTTTAATATTTGATTTTGTCTCGTGCTTACCTCCAAGATCAGATAGCGAGTAGCCCTGTATTTTGCCATCCGTTTCCTCAAAAGCAAGTTTATAAGATATAAAAGCGCTGTCATTGAGCTTAATGACTCCTAAGTATTCGTAAGTGTCTGATTGGCAAAAAGCTAAGTTTGCTGTTAAACTTAATAGAAAAAAAAGTTTTGTCTTAAATGTCATTAGAATTTTTGTGTAACTTAGAAGTATAAATCTAAACCAATATATTATGAGACTCAAAATTACATTATTATTTGCGTTTGTACTGCTTGCTGTTACAAATACCTACGCTGGATTTCCAGTGCAGAGAACAGCTGTTACAGCTGTAGAAGGTGTAACACTGGTAGAAGATGATAGTGCAGAGACCTTAACATCTCCTGCCGCAGTAGATGCAGACCGTCAACTTATTGCGATCTTACTCTGGTTGTTTTTAGGAGGATTTGCAGGCCATAGATGGTACTTAGGCAGCCCAATTGGATGGAATATTCTATTCATTCTTACAGCAGGATTCTTTGTTGTAGGATGGGTGATAGATGGTATAGATATTTTGACAGGGAATTATCCTGGTCTATAATTCTAAGAATAGCATATAAAAAAGCCTCCATATGGAGGCTTTTTTTATTG
>CAWUIT010000068.1:0-11601 GCA_963922345.1 uncultured Dokdonia sp.
ATGGTACCGGTCTTTATTTATTTTAACGTGAGGTCGACATCATTTCCTTGGGCACTATTTCCTATTTTAGGATGGGGATGGGGAGTTTTAGGTCACGCCTCTGAAGTGTATGGTTGGAGCCCTATATTCAATAAGAAATGGGAAAGTAGAAAAATCGAGGAATTAATGAACGATGATGAGTTTTAATCAAATTCTACTTAAAATAATTGCACTAAAAAAAGGAGAATATCGCTAGACATTCTCCTTTTCTATATTGAAAGTTATAAAACTATTTATTTTTAACTTTTTCCATATTTTTTTTCATTTGAATCTGCGCTCCAGAGTCTTTTGTTTTCATCGCGCGGTATTTGAAATTAATAAATTCGACAAGTAGAGAAAAGGCGATGGTAAAGTATAAATAACCCTTAGGGATAGCCCCAATAGTCGATCCAAAAATTTCTAAGTGCGATAGGTGTGCACCTTCTGCAATAAGCATAAAACCTATTAAAATTAGAAACGATAGGCCCAGTATTTGTAATGATGGATGCTTTGCTATAAAATTACCAACAGGATTTGCAAAAACCATCATTATTCCAACCGATACAACTACTGCAATAACCATAATAATGAGTGCATCTGTTGGATTATCAGATATACCGTTTGTCATACCAACTGCGGTAAGTATAGAGTCAAAGGAAAATACAAGGTTGATAATCGCGATTTGAACCACGGCTTTACCTAAAGTGGTAGAACCTTTCTTTGAGATTTCTTCTTCTTCTAAACCCGTCTCGTCTACTTTTTCATGAATCTCGTGTACAGATTTCCATATTAGAAATATACCCCCTGCAAGAAGTATTACCGCCTGCCAGCTTATTCCCCCAGAGATCCAACTTTCATTTATATGCCAGAAAGGGGCACTTAATGCCACAAGCCACGAGATTCCAAAGAGTAATGCAATACGCATACCCATTGCGAGAGCAAGTCCTATATTAGTTGCTTTTTTACGTTCTTCGGGTGGTAGCTTTTCTGCTGCAATAGAGATAAAAATTATATTATCTATACCTAAAATAATCTCAAGAAAGGTAAGGGTGAGCAATGCTACGAGGGCATCTGCAGAGGTTAAAATATCAAACATTAGTTAGCTGTTTTTTTGGCTGTGCCACGTTGTTTAGTCGTTTCTCCCACTAGAGAATACTCAAAGGTATAAAAATCTCCTTCAGTGGTTAATATTTTCATATGGAGCGACTTTTCCTCACTCATACTTTTCGGGTTGAGCTTCTTAACAATATACTCACAATCATTAATCCATCTTAT
The DNA here is from genome assembly GCA_963922345.1 of uncultured Dokdonia sp. Lineage (GTDB taxonomy): Bacteria > Bacteroidota > Bacteroidia > Flavobacteriales > Flavobacteriaceae > Dokdonia. The sequence continues at coordinate 1,294 of CAWUIT010000068.1, forward strand.
AGAAGAGGAGTCTGCCTTGCCATTATAATAATCTACTTCTAGCGTGTCATTACGAGTAAATGTAGTTGCTACAAGCTCTCCATTGAGTAAAGTTTCAAAGGTAAAAGTACCAGTTTTAAATTTTTTACAATCTCTTTCTGGAGTTTCACAGCTTAAAGCGAAAAATTGAACAAGTATAATAAAGGATAGTAAAAGCTTTTTCATAGACTACAAAAATAATATAGACTAGATTAGTTTGATACAGTAATGAGTTGAAAGTTTAGAAACAGTAGAATTTGAACCAGTTTATTCTAAGCTCTACATCTCATAATTCTCAAAAGTACCGTCATCGAAAAAGACGACAATTCTCTTAATACTTGATTTTCCTTTCGTGCTTTTACCCGAATTTGGAAGGGACATATTATTGATCTTATCTCCGTCATTTGAAGAGCTATTTTCTAGTGTATTTTGATCAATTTTATCATCAGAAATAGCTTCAGTTTTTTGCTCTACATGGCTATTAGTAGGAGGTAGGGTACCGACCTTTTTTTGACCAAAAAGTAACCAATCAAAAGTCACCTCAGGAAAAGTAGAAATCACCTTTAAAATAAAGTCTAAACTTGGCTTATTTCTACCAGCCAAAATATGTGATATCGTTGCTCGCCCTATATCCAATTTTTCGGCAAAAGCGGTTGCATTAAGCGCGTGCAAATCCATAAGTTCTTGGATTCGCTCTATAAGCATCTCTTGATTTATTAGTTTTTCCATTTGTAAATACAAATATAGTTTACAAATGTATATTTACTCCTAAATACCCTAGAAAAGCTTAAGAATATCTTTCATTTTATTAAACTATTACTAAAGATAAGATGCTTCAAGAAACTGATATAAAATAAATTAAATGTTATTTTTATAGTACTAAGCGAAAAACGTTCTAAATCGTATAAAATAGAGCAGTTTATTACAAGTTTTGGATGTTTACAAATGTAAACAAGCCTTAATCTTGCTCAGATAATAAAAAAGTATCTTTGCTTTACAAATGAAAAAGATGAACGCAACAGACCTTTTAAAAATCCATTCACAGTGTTTTGAAAGCACGATAAAATCACGTTATATTTCTCCCGATTTTATGGAAAATTTGGTGCTTGGATTACCAGACTTTTTTAAGCAAGAAATTATTGGAAATTCTGTCGAAAATAGACCAATTCGTTCTCTTAAATTTGGCTCAGGAAAAACTAAAATTTTAATGTGGTCTCAGATGCATGGCAACGAGTCTACAACCACAAAATCGCTATGTGATTTTTTCAATATTTTTAAGGGTGATATTCACTCAAATCTCGCACATAATTTACTAGAAAATTTTACTTTTCTCATCATCACAATGCTCAATCCAGATGGTGCAAAAAGATGGACGCGTACTAATGCAAATGATGTAGATCTTAATCGTGATGCACAAGTTTTGAGTCAGCCAGAATCGATCATCCTAAGATCAACTTTTGATAATTTTAGACCTGATTACTGTTTCAACTTACACGGGCAACGTACTATTTACGGTTTTAAGGAAAGTGGTAAACCTTCAGTTCTATCTTTTCTTGCTCCTTCAGCAAATGAAGCTCGAGAGTTTACGCTTTCGCGAAAGCGTGCTGCCCACATTATTGCTTATATATATCAAGGACTTAAAGCAGAATTGCCTGAGAGGATTGGTTTATATGATGACAGTTTTAACGCCAATTGTGTAGGGGATGCATTCCAACAGGCTGGCGTGCCTACTGTTTTATTTGAGGCAGGTCATTTCCCTGATGATTACAGTCGTGAGCAGTCTCGTAAATATGTATTTGTATCTCTTTTACTAGCGATAAGAGCTTGTAATCTTGAGGAAAACAGTGACCTTTCTATATATAAAAATATCCCAGAACATAGTAAATGTTATTGCGATATACATCTTAAGCAAGAAAATGACTTGACCGCTTATCAATATGAGGAAGTTCTGGAGGGAAGTGAGATTCAATTTATACCTAAAGTGCTTGATCCTGAGCTTAGTGAAGGTGTTTTTGCGCATCAAGTTGTGAGCGATTTGACATCTTTCAAGCGATGATTATCTATTTCTCTATAACGTTATAGTAGATTACCTCGTTTATTGAATTATAATCAGTATTATTCTTTTATTTTTGCATAATCATCAAAAAGTACTTGAAATGGCTAAATTTAAATTAGACGAAGTAGATCACCAGATTCTTGACATGCTCATTGAGAATACAAGAACTCCTTTTACAGATATCGCAAAAAAATTGTTGATTTCGGCTGGTACAGTACACGTGCGCGTCAAAAAAATGGAAGAAGCTGGTATTATAACAGGTTCTTCGTTAGTTCTTGATTATGGCAAGCTTGGTTACTCATTTATCGCATATGTCGGTGTTTTTATAAATAAAACATCGCAGACCACTTTTGTACTAGAACGCATTGCTCAAATTCCCTTTGTAACGGTAGCTCATGTAACAACTGGGAAGTTTAACATATTTTGTAAAATTCGTGCAAAAGATACAAACCACGCAAAAAATATCATTTTCCTACTTGACGACATAGACGGTGTTTATCGCACAGAAACAATGATTTCTCTAGAAGAAAGTATAAATGACAAGAAAAGGCTTATGCATTCAATATTCCAAGACCTTGTTTAGAAAAAATATTTTATTAAAATGTAAAAACCCTTTTTCGTAAGATTGAGGGTTTTTTTCTACCGCATATTACACTTAGATTATGGTACTATCAAAGGAGTTACAACATACAGAGTATAATGAGTATTACAAGCAATATATTGATCAGGTTCCAGAGCATCTTAGCTTGATAGAAGCTCTTAAGACAGGGAAGGAATACAGCTCTCGGTTTTTCTTAAAACTTACTAATGATCAACTTTTAAGTCGTTATGAAGTCAATAAATGGACACCTAAGGAAGTGTTGCTACATCTTATAGATACAGAGCGCATCTTCAGTTATAGGGCTTTGAGGTTCTTAAGGCAGGATGAGACATCATTGCCAGGTTTTGATCAAGATGATTATGTTTTGTCTAGTAATGCAAATACTCGATCAATAACCTCTTTAGTTAATGAGTATGAGAGCGTTAGAGATGCTTCAATAGCTCTATATGATTCAATAAATGCAGATCAAAATTTTATAGGACGTGCAAGTGATAGTCCACTAAGCTCTCGAGCCGCAGGATTTATCATAGCGGGTCATGAACGTCATCATATTAGAATTATTAAGGAGCGCTATTTGTAGTTACTTGACGATCATAATAAGCAAACGCCTCTCGTATTAAGTCATTCGAGACCTGTCTATCAATCACAGATTTTCCAATAGTTTCTAAAAGAACAAAGTTAACCTGCCCGTTACTATTCTTCTTATCGTACTTTAAATAGTCTATGATCTTTGTGATATCCGCTTTCGCGAAAGCGATATGAGAATACATATCTGTAAAAACGGAGGTTATTTCTTCAAGCTCTGCCTGGGATAAGCCAGTAAGTTTATTTGAGATATAACTTTCTAAGATCATCCCTATGGCTATAGCCTCGCCGTGTAACAATGTTTTGAGATGCTCCTCAGAAAGGCAGTAGGACTCGATTGCGTGACCTAATGTATGTCCAAAGTTGAGCGTCTTGCGAATAGACTGCTCTCTTGGATCTTTTAAAACGATAGTATTTTTAATAACAACACTATCATAGATAAGCGTGTTAAGATCATCTGTAGTCATTTTACTTAGACTTTTAAGTTGATCCCAGTAGTTTCTATCTGCAATTAATCCGTGTTTGTACATTTCTGCAAGACCAGAACGTAGTTCCTCCGGTGGAAGTGTTGCGAGAAAACTACCGTCTATTAATACTAGCTCAGGATTGTTAATAACACCTACAAGGTTTTTGAGAGTGCCAAGATCTACTCCTGTTTTGCCTCCTACACTAGCATCTACCATCGCAAGTAGGGAGGTGGGGACATTTACAAAAGCCATCCCTCTTTTAAAAGTGCTGGCCACAAAACCACCTAAATCTGTTACCACGCCACCACCTAGATTAATAATGAGACCCTTACGATCTGCATCAAGATTTGCTAGCGCATCCCAAACTCCCGAACAGGTGTCTATAGTTTTGTGCAATTCACCAGCAGGGATCTCAATGATCTCAATAGCTACATCTGTAGAAAGATTACCTAGAAAGGAGGGGAGACAGCGTTCGTGAGTATTCTCATCAACGATTATAAAAATTTTACTGTACTCGTGTTGGTTGAGATGTGTAGTGAGTGCGTTGTATCCAAGATCGTTAAAAACAATGGGATATGTTGCTGCTTCAATGGTAGTCATTATGCTAATCTTTATAGGAGCCAAATTACTTACTTTTTAGTAAAAACAATCTCGTCTAGACTTATATTTGTATATCAATAATGACCATATGCAAACATCTCTATTTGAAAATACAGAAATAGCCTTTCAGCTCAAGTCTGATAGTGAGTTAGAGCGTGCTTATTTTTTATTTAAAATGATATCTAAAGAACCGCTAGTACGTATAGGAACGGCAGCGACACGATTTGCTCTCAACGCAAATTTACCCGTAGAGGGATTAATACGATCTACTGTATTTGACCACTTTTGTGGAGGGGTAAGTGAAGAAGATTGTATGACCTCGGTTGATAAATTATATGGAGCAAATGTTTGTTCAGTTTTAGATTACTCTGTAGAAGGTAAAGAAGAGCAAAATTCCTTTGACCAGTGTATGAATAAAGTGCTATTACTGATCAGGTTTGCAGCCAATAAGGAAGCAATGCCCATAGTTGTCTTTAAACCCACAGGCGTAGGTAGATTTGCATTATGGCAAAAACTTACAGAAGGAAAATCACTGACAGGCGATGAAGTTCAAGAGTGGGAGCGGGTTAAAAATCGAGTAGATACAATCTGTAAGACAGCACAAGAACACGATGTTGAAGTTCTCATAGATGGTGAGGAATCGTGGATGCAAGATGCCGCAGATGAGCTTGTAGCAGAGATGATGGCCCGATACAATAAAGAGAAGCCTATCGTTTACAATACAGTACAATGTTATCGTCACGATAGATTAGCGTATTTAAAAGATTTACACTTAGAAGCACAGGCTCGAAATTTTAAAATCGGAGTTAAAATTGTACGTGGTGCTTATATGGAAAAAGAAAATAAAAGAGCTAAGGAAATGGGGTATCCAACCCCTATCTGTGCAAGTAAGCAAGCAACAGATGATAATTTCAATGCTACTATGCGCTACATTTTTGAAAACTTAAATGATATCTCTTTGTTTCTTGGGACGCATAACGAGGAGAGTTCCCTTCTTGCGGTAAAAATGATGGGAGAGATGGGGATTGATAAATCAGACAATCGTGTTTGGTTTGGCCAGCTCTATGGGATGAGCGATCATATAAGCTTCAACCTAGCAAATCAAGGTTATAATGTGGCCAAATATCTTCCTTTTGGTCCCGTAAAAGATGTTATGCCTTACTTAATACGTCGTGCAGAAGAGAATACTTCTGTGGCAGGACAGACCAATCGTGAGTTAGAGTTAATTAAAAAGGAAAAAAGACGTAGAGGATTATAGGGCTAAAATGCACTCTAATTATCAACTGACGTTACACTTTTTATAGTAACGAGTTTTTCACAATTTTCAAGTTCTATTTTAAGCTCTTCTCCTGTTTCTCTTTTACCATAGATAACGTAAAAACCACAGGGTTTACGTCTAGTTTCGCTTTCGCTAAAGTTGACACTTCCCATTTTTAAAAGTCTATTAATAAGAATGCTATCACCTTGCATTTGAGTGAGTGAAGCCTCTGCCTCTGGGCTTATTTGGTACGGTTTTAATCGCAAGCTCTTGAGAACACGTTCTTCGGGAAAGTAAGCACAACTAGTTTTTTTTCCGCTCAAGAAAAATGCGAGTATAACAAGTCCTATGGAAAAGCCACCTAGATAGTAGCCTATACGTTTAAGTATGTGCATTATAAAATTTAGAAGATCAAAAGATTGATATCTCGATACGAAAGATTAAACCAATCTGCTACCGATTTTTTGGTCAATATGCCGTGGTAAAAGTACAATCCGTTTTTTAATCCGCGATCAAAACGTAATTTATTTTCAATACCTCCTTCCTCTGCAATATCAAGTAAATAAGGAGTAAAAATATTGCTTAATGATACAGACGCGGTTCTTGCAAATCTAGCAGGAATGTTAGGCACACAGTAGTGAGTTACTCCGTGCTTTTTAAAAGTAGGCTTATCGTGAGTCGTTACTTCAGAGGTTTCAAAACACCCTCCCATATCAATACTTACATCAATAATTACGGCTCCATTTTTCATTCCCTCGACCATCACCTCACTTACAATTACCGGAGCGCGATTGGACCCTCTTACAGCGCCTATTACTACATCGCAACGCTTTAATGCCTTTACAAGATTCTTAGGTTGGATAGTAGAAGTGTATAACGGTCTTCCCACATTAGTCTGGATACATCTCAATTTTGTAATCGAGTTATCAAAAATTTTGACATTTGCTCCTAGGCCTATCGCAGATCTAGCGGCAAACTCACCTACGGTACCTGCACCTATAATAACAATTTCTGCAGGTGGCACACCACTTATATTGCCTAGTAACATTCCCGTGCCTGTCTCTGGGCTAGACATAATCTCTGCAGCCATTTGCACAGCAGCCGTACCTGCAATTTCAGATAGGGTGCGTACGGCAGGGTAGGTGCCGTCTTCATCTTTAATAAACTCAAACGCTAAGGCTGTGATACGTTTACTTGCAAGTCTTTCAAAATATTTTTTATCCTGAGTTTTGATCTGTAGTGCAGAGATAAGAACCGTTTGTGGGTTCATCATGTCGATCTCCTCAAGAGAAGGTGGCTCCACTTTGAGAATTGTAGGGCACGAAAAAACTTTGGCAGTATCTTTAGTTATTTCTGCACCATTTTCTGAGTAGTCTTTATCTGTATATCGCGCACCTTTGCCAGCTTTAGACTCGACCATTACGCGGTGACCATTTGCAGTAAGTGCACCTACGGCATCAGGTGTCAAGCATACTCTACGCTCTTGAAAATGCGTTTCTCTGGGAATGCCTATAAAGAGTTCGCCTCGTTTGCGTTCGACCTCTAGGCGTTCTTCCTGAGGTAGTAACATCTCTTTTGTAAATGGGGAGCTGCTGGTTTCCATTCCTACGTTTTGGTGGTTCATCAAAAGTAAGAAATTATTTATGATGCTTAATTATTTATACGTAGTGTGTAGTGATTATATGAGGTACGCTTTCGCGAAAGCGTGTCACAACCATTTCAAGTTTTTACGTGCTCCATTATCCCATCTGCCACGTAAAAAGTATCTTTGCAAGCAGAAATAAAGACTATGACTTACGCTGAAAATATATTAGGAACTATAGGAAATACACCTATGGTAAAGATGAATGCTCTTGTAAAAGATTTGCCTTGTCTTGTACTAGCCAAGTACGAAACTTTTAATCCAGGAAATTCTGTAAAAGATCGTATGGCACTTCAAATGGTAGAAGATGCAGAAGCAGCTGGAATTCTTAAACCTGGCGGAACAATAATAGAAGGTACTTCTGGAAACACAGGAATGGGTCTGGCTCTAGCCGCCATTACTAAGGGGTACAAAATGATCTGTGTAATATCTGATAAGCAGTCTAAGGAGAAGATGGATATTTTAAGAGCCGTAGGGTCTGAAGTAGTGGTATGTCCAACTAATGTGGAGCCAGATGATCCTAGATCCTATTACTCAACCTCAAAACGCCTTGCCGAAGAAACGCCTAATAGCTGGTATGTAAATCAATATGACAACCCATCAAATTGTAAGGCACATTTTAACAGTACTGGTCCTGAGATTTGGGATCAGACAGATGGGAAAGTAACACATTTTGTTGTGGGAGTAGGTACAGGAGGTACTATATCTGGAGTAGGTAGTTACCTAAAAATGAAAAACCCTAACGTAAAAGTGTGGGGTATTGATACTTATGGATCTGTTTTTAAAAAATATAAGGAAACAGGAATTTTTGATGAAAATGAAATATATCCATACATCACAGAAGGCATAGGGGAAGATATTTTACCTCTCAATGTAAATTTTGACCTCATAGATGGGTTTACTAAAGTGACAGATAAGGATGCAGCAGTTTACACAAGACGTCTAGCTAAGGAAGAGGGGATGTTTTTGGGCAACTCTGCTGGATCTGCGATTAAAGGATTGCTACAACTTAATGAGCAAGGGAAGTTTGGTCCAGATGACGTTGTTGTTGTTCTCTTTCACGACCACGGGAGTCGTTATGTAGGAAAAATGTTTAATGATGACTGGATGCGCGAGCGCGGTTTTCTAGATACCGAATATAAGACAGCAGGTGATCTTGTTAAAGATCGTCAAAATAAGCCTCTTGTGACCATTAAAACTCAAGAGCTCGTATCACACGCCATCGAGCGTATGCGTGATTTTAAAATCTCGCAAATACCCGTAGAAGATACAAGCGGTATTGTGGGATCTGTAGATGAGGCAGATTTATTTAAAGCATATATGGAAGATAGTACTATTGCAGAAGTTGCAATTAATGATATAATGAATACGCCTTATCCTGTGGTTAAAGAAAGCACAGCAATAGCAGAGGTATCAACGTTGTTATCGCAAAATAATAAAGCCGTACTAGTGCAATTAGAAAATGGTAAGCACCATATTATTACCAAGCACGATATTATAAAAACTATATAGAGTTTAATCTTCAAGGAGCTTAAGAGCGTAGACAAAGGTCTACGCTTTTTTTGTTTATAATTTGAATCCGTTCTATTCATAATCTACTACTTTAGTCGTTAGATTATCAATTAATTATGAAAGAAGAGTTCCTGCACTATTTATGGAAATTCAAGAAATACGCTTTCGCGAAAGCAAAAACAACCACAGGTCAGACAATAAATTTTACTCAGGTTGGGCAACACAATCATTTTGCAGGTCCTGACTTTACTAATGCTATTATCGCAATTGATGGACAGACGTGGGCTGGTAATGTAGAGATACACATAAAATCTTCTGATTGGTATGCGCATAATCACGAGAAAGATCCTGCTTATGACAATGTGATTTTACACGTAGTTTGGGAGCACGACATTGAGATTTATCGTAAGGATAATTCTGTAATCCCCACGCTTGTGCTCAAAGAACTCGTTACCGATGAGGCATTAGCTAGGTATTACAATTTGTTTTCTAACATTCAAAAAAAGTGGATTAATTGTGAGAAAGATTTAAATGAGGTGCCTGCTATAATCCAAAACAACTGGCTCGAACGATTATATTTTGAAAGATTAGAAAACAAAACAGAACCTATAAAACTCCTAATTAAAGAATTGAAATATGATTGGGAAGCGGCACTGTTTGCAGTACTAATGCGCAGCTTTGGAACAAAAATTAATGGAGCATCGTTCTATTCAATTGCTAGACATATAGACTTTACTATAATAAGAAAAGTTGCACAAGAACCTTTTCAGTTAGAGGCATTATTATTGGGGCTAGGCGGTTTATTACCAGAAGATACCACAGACTCTTACGTTTTACAATTGCAGGGTGAGTATGACTATTTAAAAAAGAAGTTTAAAATTAATAGTAATGGAATTTTGCCTGTTCAATTTTTTAAACTTAGACCAGACAATTTTCCCACCATACGTCTCTCTCAGGTGTCCCAACTATATTTTAAAGAAAAGCAGCTTTTTCAAAAGCTTATGTTTGGTACACTTAGCGAAATTTACGAAACTCTCAACTCGAGTGCCAGCGTATATTGGGATACACATTTTTCTTTTGGTGCGACTCAAAAAGCTAGAAAGAAAAAGCTTTCAAAATCTTTTATCGATCTTATTATTATCAATACAATCATCCCACTGCGTTTCTTATATGGAAAGCACAGAGGAGCAGATGTTGATGATGAGATTTTAAGTATGATTCAACATATCAAACCGGAATTTAATAGTATCGTTAAGAAATTTAATTTAATACGAGATAAAGCTCAAAATGCTCAAGAAACACAATCCTTATTAGAGTTGAAATCACAGTATTGTGACCTTCATAAATGTTTGCAATGTGCTAATGGAAATTATTTAATAGGAAAGTAGAAAACGTAGTGACTTGCATCAGAACTTGTAATACCGTTAATAAATAATCAATTACGTTATGAATACTCGGCAATTATAAGATTAAGGTATGTTTTTTGAAATCCTTTTTAGATAAATAATTTTTAAAAGGAAAGGAGCACGTATGGCGAAATAATGTTAAAGCTAGAGAGAAATTCTAGCA
>CAWUIT010000069.1:0-11548 GCA_963922345.1 uncultured Dokdonia sp.
TTGCGAGGTTGTGAAGTTCCTGCTCTGTAAGATGTTCTGCCATAGTACAAAGATACTACTCGAGAGGCAAAATTTACAAAACTACGTACACTTAGAGTTACTTTATATTACCTTTTAAAACATTTAAAAAATCTGCACGCTTGCCTCTTGCTACTGGAACCGTGTGCTTTTCAGAAAGGTATATAGATCCCTCATTGAGATATGTAATAATATGATCAAGATTGATTACGTGAGACTTATGTACTTGATAGAAAAGAGCGTTATCGAGCATTTTTACAAAATGACCTATACTGTTAGAGCTTAACATCTTTTTGCCACCCTCGAGATAGATGGTTGTATATCCATCTACTCCCTCACACCTAATAATTGAGGGAATAGGTATGAACTCTAATCCCTTTTGTGTGGGCACCACAATTTTCTTCTTCCTAAAAGTTTGCACTCCTAGATTTGCTATAAGTTGCTTGTTTTTTTCAAGTGAATTCTTCCGATCTATGTTCTCTATTGTCTTGTGTACCGCATCTATAAGATCATCCTTATCCGCTGGTTTTACAATATAACCTATAGCACAATGACGTATTGCTTCAATAGCGTACTCATCATAAGCGGTTACAAATACGATTTCAAATGCAGGATTCGGTATGGACTTGAGCATATCAAAACCTGTCATCTCTGGCATCGAGATATCTAAAAATATAACATCCGGCTGTAACTCTTGTATTTGAATAATCGCAGTTTTGGGACTTTGGGTTTCTCCCACAATAGTCACTTGAGGACAATACCTCTCTAGTTTAGAACGTAAGATAGCAAGCGCCTTGCGCTCATCATCTACCAGATATGCTCGTATGTTCACCATCTATGGGTTTAAAAATTAAAGTGGCTATTGCGCCCTCTGTGTCTACTCTATCCTCTAATGTGTAGCTTACCTTCCAAGTATTACTATATTCTAATAGCTTAAGACGGTCTTGCAGTACGCTTGAGGACCTGTTATTAAGTTCTTTTCCGGTGTTTTTGAAAATTTCCTTAGACTTTACTAGCCCGATTCCATCATCTTCTATCGTTACTTTAAAACTTTCATCATCGATATAGGCAAAGTGAATCGCGACAGTACCAGTAGTTTCTTTATGAAAAATGCCGTGATTTACAGCATTCTCCACTATAGGTTGCAGTAACATTGTGGGTATGATATCATCTTCATCAAGAGCGATATCCTTTGTAATCTTGTACCTAAGCTTATCTTCAAAACGTAGTTTCTCGATGGCGAGGTAATTTTCTAATAATTCTATTTCTTGTGCGATGGTGATATTGCGCTTTCGCGAAAGCGTAAAAAACGACCGTATCAACTTTGAAAATTTTGTAAGGTATATCTCGGAGAGTTCTACCTCATTGCGTTGTATGTAATACTGGATTGCATTGAGAGAGTTATGTACAAAGTGCGGATTCATCTGTGAGCGTAGTGCTTGCAACTCTAAAGCATGTTGCTGTTTCTGGCTATTAATTGTTTCTAACAAGTTATGCTGAATAAGCTTGTTTTTACGATTATAAAAAATTAAAAAAACAAGAATCAAAAAGACGCCTAACGTTATTAATATAACGATAAATGTTATTATGATTGAAGATTCTGGCGACTCCATATAAACCCAAAACTTAAAATGATACATTTTAAAAAAGTGATATACACTTTTACCACAAATAAATGGTGGTACTTCTCAAATGAAGCGAAGTAATTTTCTCCTATCTTAAATGGAGTGAACCCAAGGTAATAGAAAAAATGAGCGATAACAATCCAGAAGAGTAAACTTCTAAAAATATTAGTACTCTCCTTAGAATTAAGTAAGCTCAGTAAATAGTAGAATGTAAAAACTATTATTCCCAGTCCTCCCAAAATATAGGACACTACCTGGCTCTCATCATTGTAATTAATTTTTAAAATTAAAAGCTCAAAAAAAATGCTTAGCACATATACTAAAGCAAATCCCTTTACCACTAGCTTTGCATTACGCCCCTTAAATTCTGAATAGAAAAGATAGAAGAGTGTAAGAAAATAAATGAAATTATAAATGTTTGTACAAATACGGTTTCTACCAAAGTCTATATAAGTGCCATAATAAATCTTAAACATTTCATTAAGTACAGAATATAGCAGTACAAGTAAGAATAATTTAAACCGACGTTCGAGTTTGGACCACGTCACAAAACCCACAATAACTGGTAGCCATTGTATGTAGATGTATTGATCTAAAAAGTACTGTTTAAATAGGTCCAAGGCTATAGAGGTTATTCAGTTCCTGGTTTCTTTGGCTTTTTGGGAGGCATATCTGTAAACTCGTTGAATGATACAATCTCTACATTATCATTTAGTGCTGAATTAAAATTTAGAGAGGGAAGTATTGAAGCGTCATATCGTTTCTCCTTTCCAGTAAAACAGCTATCTGGATTTAAGTAACAGAAAAGTGATTTATACTCTCCTTTGTATTTGTCAGATTCATCATCATAAGCTATATAGAAAGGAATGTGTCGCTGTGCATCTACCTCTGCAGCTATATTATTATCATAATATGTAGGCGTAAAATATGTCGTAAGTCTACCCCGATAGTCTCCCTTTCTTAATGGATCTTCAAATTTTGAACCTTCAGATTTATCACCCTCTACATCCTTGCCTAAATCATATGCACCAAAACTAATTGCAATACCAGAAATTTTTGGCTCTTTATTTTTCTTTTGTAATACATCTAAAAAAGCAATGTAACTTTTAAGATTATCGAGTGTTACAAGTGAGTATTCTGTAGGCAGGTATCCCTTTCTTTGTACACTAACACCTTTTTTATCTGTGGCATCTTCTTGAATTTCTACTAGTCTTGGAATGAAACGGTCCTGATAGTTCTCATAAAGCGATCTCACATCATTCTCATTAATAGTATGTTTTGAGTTTTCAATTTTTGCAATTACTGCTTGATCATCTAGCTCACTGCTAGAATTAATATTTCCACAGTAAAAAAGGATATATAGTAGTAAGACTATAATCACTAATGACTGTAGCCAAAGGATAGATTTAATTTTCATAATTAGAATGGTTAGTTAGTTATGTTTAAATATAGGTATTATTGAACGGATCAAGTTTTTCTGTAATTAACCCGTTCAATTATTTATTTTCTTAATCTGCGCTTCCCGCAGTAAGTGTGAGATAGCTACAAGAGCTTATACCGAGAGTACGACTCCCTGTCCAAGTATAACCTGTACACGTAGCCGTATAATTATACACTCCGTCCGGAATATCACCACTGAGCTACAGATGGACTAGTATCCTGACAGTCTACAAATCCCAAAGGAGGATTTTGTCCATCCATAATTCTAGTGCCTAATCCTTCTACTACAACTGTTATATCTCCACAATTAAAATCTCCACGAGCTGTAAATGCCAAGAGTGATTGCCCTTGTCCCTCTAGATTTGTGTTTTCACCACTATCGTCATCATTAGAACAAGCAAAGCAGAAAACTGTAAAAATGGCTATTATTAAATAATTGAATTTCATTTGTAACATTTTTTAGTGTTCAAAGTGTTAGTCAATTGGACAACATTGTTTAAAACAGAAATTATCCCAATACCATCTCTCAGAAGGATTTGATCCTTCATCTAAGCCAAAACCAAGACCCACTGTATTTTGAATTAATGAGTTAAAAGTCGCAATATCAGCTGGGGTTGGCGGACCAGTGACTCCACCTAGCACCCATTCTCCCATACTATTAGATGGGAGACTCCCGCCAGAAGCAAGTTCCAATGGTACGCTGATTGTGACAGGCGCAGCGTTAGATTGTATTAAGCTAGCTGAGTTGAGCACAAAGAAAGCTCTAGGTGAGCCTGTTGCTATATTCCCACCTTGATAAATACCGATTGAATTATCTGACGTAGCTGAGTTACTTGATCCAGCTTCATATTCTACATCATACTGCAACTCACATCCAGCAGCAATAAAGTCTGACGGAAAATCGATATTATTATACACTACAGAACTGCCGCTAGCATCTACTGCTTGCAGTACTTGAGAACCATTACGGCTAATGATTTCTACATTGATTGCATTAATAGATTGCCAGTTTGATGCAGGTCCTAAATCATCTAATTCAAAATCTGTTAATAGTTCACAAGATTCTTCACAAGATGGCTCAAGCATTTCTAATTCATACCCACACTCATCATCACTACAGCTCACTCCTAGAATGGCTAGTGACATCATTATTGTTATTTTATATATTGTTTTCATTTTATATTTAGATTTGAAAAGGACCGCTTTATCTAAGCTAATTATCAACACCTTATCAGATCATAGTTAAACAATGATTGTTGCGATAAAGCAGTCCCTCTGGCTAATACTTATTTTTAATTACAGATCACTTTCATTTCTGTGCGTCTGTTTATTTGATGTTTTGTCTCACTACAAGAAACACTATCTGCACACTCATTAAGCAATCTTGACTCACCGTATCCTTTACCTGTAATTTTACTGCGGCTTACACCTTGCGAGACTACATAGTCTACTGCGGCATTTGCTCTGTTTTGAGAAAGCGTTTGATTATAAGAATCTGACGCTCTAGAATCTGTATGAGAGCTTACCTCTACACGTATACCAGGATTATCTTTCATAAACTGTGCAAGCCTATTAAGCTCTGGTCGTGCATCTGGACGTATATCATATTTATCCAGATCATATAAAATATTATTCAGTGTAATGGCTTTACCACACTCTGCTTCTTCTAGACAGATTTCAAGTTTTACAAAGAGTGTTGTACTTCTGTCATACTCGGCAGGGTTTATTGTAACCGTTTGAGAAAAATATTTATCTTTCTTACCTCTCAACTCATAAGAGCCACGTTGCCCTATATGTAATATGTAGGTACCATTCTCATCTGTGATTGTACTTTTTTGTTCTGCAGCTGTGAGGTTTTTTATAATGACATCTACACCAGGTAGTCCAGTTGCAGTATTACATATAACGGCTTTACCTTGAAGAATAAAGTTCTCGTCTTCGTAAAGAATCTCCTTTTGTAAGGTCTGTCCTTCTTTAAACTCAGAGGCACCTGCATTGTTACTAGTTAGACCCACCTCATAAAGTTGCCCATCTATAACATAATCATCTTTTGCTATGTCATTAAACACTACTATACCAAAAGTATTTGTAGTTCCCGTTTGCACTAAATTACCTGCACTATCACGCAAAGCAACATCAGTATCAGGTAGAACTTGTCTTGTAAACTTATCACGAGCTGTCACCGCTAGCGAGTACTTCTCACAAGTAGTACAACACTTATTATCGTGCTTAGATTTTAACTTTAAAGTTAACCCTGCAAATATCCCAACAGATGATATGTCGTGTTCACAAGCTTCTGCTCGCGTGTAAATATCACCAGTGAGGCTGCTACCCTGTTCTGAAATAGTAGCATCATAATATCTAGCAGCCATACCACCATCAAGACTCTCTTGTACAGCAAAATGTCTCATATAGTAAGCTCCTGCGTGTATGCCAAAAGTTTGATTAAAGAAATAGGTAAATCTCAGTTGGGCTTTACCCGTAAGAACACTACCCTCATCATAACCTGCGTGAAAGTTTAATCGATCATTTTTAACAGTGTTCTCTCTCAACTCAGTCAGTCCGCCTTTTATACTAGCAAGACCACCTCTAAGGTTTAGCTCTGCTTTAAACTTATTACTGGGTGACACATACTGAAAGTTAGGTCCTACACCATAAAAGAATCTAGTAATACCCTCCTCTCTCAAAGAGAAATCTGTGAGTGTAGCTCCAGAAATATCTATAAGATTATCTGTAGGAAACGTGCTCTCCGGACTGTTTTTAATATAATCTAGATCTAGCCCTACACCAAACCATCTCCAGTAATAGTCTACAGAGAGACCCAGTTCAATACCTCCTTGATAATCTATAAAAGGAGTATCATTATTATATGTAGGAAAATCATATCCTACTCGGGGACTCAACTGCCAGTAATTGTGGTCAGGATGTGTCTGCGCTACACTCCCCCAAGTGCAAGCGAATACTACGAGTAGTACGACAGTTTTCATAAATGCTTTCATAGTTAAAAGTTGTTGTTAATAATGATGTAAATATGAGGTGATTCCCACGCCTAACATATAGTAAATGCAGCAACGGTCGTTTTCAATAGAGGAACGGTTGTAATCGATAGAATAGGAATTTTTATAAATGTTGCTATGTACGCTTTTGCGAAAATTTTAATTGCATCACCCTTTTGCGAAAGAATAAAAAAAAACCCCAGATCTCTCCGGGGCATTAACTAACTAAAAAATGTAATCATCAAAATTCATTGATAATACTAAACGTGCCCACATAGGTCCCATTTATGATTTTGCCATCATTTGCCGTAAGAGAATATGTAACATCCACCGTCCCTGAGCGAGCAACATAGTCGATGTTTATTGAATTAATAGTGAGCGCTCCATTCCCTGTGGTGTTAATGGTAAGTATATCTGCATCATCTGGCTCCCCATAGGTAACACCCGAATTTACATAAGTATCTTGGAAGGTATTAATTTGAGTAATAATTTCTGACTGACTATCTAATACATACGTCCCTAGATTGATAAGCACATCCACTTCAGTCGCCACGGTTCCTGGTCCCAGTTCTACAAAGAGTGCGCTAGCAACATTTGCATCTGTAGAAATAGAGGCACCATTTACAGTATCTTCCCGAAACATTCCATCTGTAAAGACGAAGAAAAATTTGTTTGTAAATGGCGGACCATCATCTAGAAATAGAAAGCCATTAGGCGTATTGTAATTTGTACTATCTACATCAAAACTGTTTGAAGACGTGGAGACGGTAATTGTGTCATTGTCATCACTATTACATCCAGTAAAAAGCATTGTCCAGCACAATACCGCGAGTACATAATTTTTCATAATTTATATTTTAATTATTGATTTACACTACCAGAGTAGGGTCACATTGCCTACGCGCTCACTCTTAATTCCCCAACCAGCGACGCATGTCATAATAGGGAATGGAATAGGAAATTGCCAGGTCCTCTCCTTATAGAGGCAGGGGTCCCAGTGCTCATAATTGTGAGTTTCATTGCAAGTTCCTGCCTCAGAGGCACAAGTGCGTGTACAGTTCTCTAATCTGAGCACAAAATTGTAAACATCTTGTTTTACTTTATTTCCATTGTCATCACGTCCGTCCCACTGGATATCTCCATTTTTAAAACCAGTCTCACAATCTGCATATCCTACTATCTTTCTAAAAGCCCCATTCTTTGAACCCGTACCGTTTCTACTAAAAATCCATAGTGTATACTTCGTAGCATTGTAAGAGAAATTTGCATTGAGGCCTTTTGTATAATCTCTAATTACAAGATTATTGCCAAGGTCTGGAACAGCCTCAGGCAGATACGTTAATGTTGGAAAAGCTCCTGCTAGTATATCAGTCACACCTATAGACGCCGTGGTTGATGAGCCTCCTGCAGTAACGGTCACATCATAAACTGCATTATCACTTACGATAATAGATTGGGTGGTCTCACCAGTGCTCCAGCTGTAGTTTGCATTGGCTATAGATGCTGTGAGTTTACGCTCACAACATCCTTCCTTCTCTATATTTATTGTTAGTGCTTCTAGTTGCTCCTCAATAGAAAGCATATCTATGTCTGTACACATATTGCTCACACAGATATTGCAGTTTGCATCTTTCCAAGAAGTCTGTGTGCATATCCTTGTGCTTATGGCGCAGCAAGGTATTTCCGAGGCGGGAGGCAAGGCGTAAATAATATCAAATGAATCGCCACTTTTAAGCATAGCTCCATCTGGATTTTCCCAGAGTACCTCTCGGCTATTTTTACGGTCATTAAAATCATCTACAAAATCACCCAGTATTCCTTTGGTAGGTTTGGAAAGGGTATCAGAGCCACTTCCTATTTTCGGACTTCCATAAATAGAACCCCATAAACTTGGGTTTTCTACACACTGCGAGCAAGCCTCAAGATCATACTCGAATTGAATATCTGTAACTACAGTGCGCATTTGGGTAATGGGGATAATTGCATCATTTGTAATCATCATTTTTTTCACAGCAAGTGATACTCGCTCTCCTCCTGACATCGTTGTTTGTAAAGGCACAAATGGGCCATCTTCCTCAACTATATTAAGCTCTGTCACACAACAATCATCTGGTGCTACAAAATCATCTATTGTAGGGCAGTTATAAAAATTAATATAATGCGATTGCGTCTGATTATTCACTGTAACATTACGGACAGCGCTCACTCGAGGTGTATAATTAGGGTCGTTTAAAACCTCTACCACTCTATAATTACCGTAGGGTACATTTCTGAAGAAAAAATCTCCATTTGCATCTGTTACTGTAGTTGCAACAATAGAAAGGCTTGCATCTAAGAGATTCACGGTAATACCTACACCTGGAAGGTCGATATTTGTGAATGTCCCATCACAGTCTTGATCTAGGACTTTCTGACCGTAAATAGTTCCTACGTCACAACAACCTTGATCGTTTGCAAGTGTTTTTGCGCCATCTGTGGTGGTCATCATTCCTGATAGAACTGCGCCCATTGCATCTCCACTTGTATTAATCATTTCTATCTCTAAAGTATAAGCACCTGCGTTAAGCGTATGTAAGGCTTGGTATGGCCACCCATTTATAGCAGTATTGCTGAAGTTTTGTGTATTGTTTATGACAAAAGGATTTCCCAAACCGCTGGCGTTTGAAATACTAACTGTAGTGTATCCAAAAACAGCATTTCCGCTAGAATCATAAAGTGTGAGCCTACCACAGTCATCTGCTTTCAAACCAAAATCAAAAGCAACTTCCTGAGGACCTTCTAAAACGCAAAACTCCCTTACAAATCTAAAAGGCTGGGAAGAGAGTCTGTTATCTCCCCCAAAAGCTGCGACATTGTTTATTGAAATGATCCCGCTATCATTGTTATTATTGTTATTCCAAAAAGCAGAACTCCTATAGGGAGTTACTACGTGAGTAGTCCCAACTACTGCATTAGGAAATGCCGCCCATCCTGAGGGATGTTTAATAGGTGGCAGATTTACTGACCTCCACAATGGATCTATCCCTGGAGCAGATATAATACTATTAGTCACTGGATCATAACCCGTTGAAACATTAAGGCTACTCGCTCCGTCACATTGACCTTGTGCTTGAAGATTAAATCCAAAACAAGCAAATACGATGATTAAGAAAATGGTTTTCATAATTTTATTTTTAGTTTCTTTGAAGGTTCCCTGTTGTAGTTGCATTTCCAATGGGGATAGAATTCCCCAAACCAGTTCCTGGACCGCCTGTCGCGGGTATAGTTCCATCTGCTGTGTAGCACACGTAATAATCACAACTCACACAATTTAAATCAGTAAAAGTGTATCGTATACACACTCCATACGTATGTTCACAGCAATCTAGGGATGAAGGTTCTGAAAGATTTATGGGTAAGTCAAACCGCAATGGCGCTGAACTAAAATCGATACCCATTGTAAGATCACTGGCACCCCACAATACTTGCCCTACAAACCCATCATTATTGTCATCTTGATAAGCCACACCTTCACGACCATTTGTAAACTGTTGTGTAAGAGGCGTCTGTATACGTGGTACTATACCTGGTGTGCGTAGTGGGAACATTCCCATCTGGTCATCATGCTTTGTACATTTATAACACTGCTCATCATTTGCAACGTGCTTTACAGAGACTATCTCGGCACTTATATGACGTATATTTCTAGTATTACCCAAAACTTGGATCTCATCGTTAATCCTAAAGTTAAAGGGCTGGCCAAAACTCTGTACTGCTCGCATACTTTTATTGGTGCTCAAAAAGTACCAATCTGTATCACAGATATCACAAGTACAGCTAGGTACTTCATCTCTATCATTTGAAATTTGCGACAGCCCATTTATTATTCCGTTGACGGTGGTGTCTAAAAATGAAGTTCCCGAAGGTAGCACCACATCAAAACATAGTTGCGAGCTACCTCCCGGCGGTATAATAAGAGTAGGCGTGAGCGGTATGTTAGGACAGATATATGTATTAGAAAATGCAATCGCTCCCCCGTTTACCTGAATAGTAGAGGTGTCTATTATAAGATCATCTGTAGTAGATATATTATTAAAAAAAGTTATTTCTCCCTTAAGATTTAAACTACCATCCGGTAAATATGCAGGACTATTACAGTCTAAATAGGTCACATCGTGAAATGCTCCTGAACGATTACCGAATGAAATTCTACGCTTTCGCGAAAGCGTAACCTCACAATCCGCATATTCCGTAAGCAGTTGCCAAGAGTAACTTCCATTCTTATCTCGATTATAAATTTTCTCTAAAGATCGAGAGTGCTCTAATACCTCTTTTGAAGTTCTTTGCTCAAAAACAACCTCCTCATCCTTGAGCAGTTGAAATGTAAATACTGCTGCCTGTGGATTCTCCCATTGAAAGCTTGGACGAACATCACTATCCAAAATATACTCTGCATTATCGTTTGGTAGTCGTAGCACTGTTGGAAGACAGGTTTTTCCTACACTTTCCCCCGAATCGATAGCTACTTTTTTCTTCCCTCCGAATGAATAGCTCAATCCTGCCTTGATATTAAAATGTGACAGCATAAGCTCACGCTCCTCTGTATCTGACTGGGCAAGTATCCCTGGTTCAAAAAACTCTTCTCCGGCATCATTTGTAAATACAGCTGTTTCTGGATCTTTTATGGTGTATCGTATAGAGGCTCCGCTATATACGTATTGCGGTGTAATAGAAAATGAAAGCCGCTCAAAAAGTGGAAAATTGATATCCAAACCTGCAGTAATCCCCAGTCCACTTTCTTTTTGCTTTTCAAAGTGGAGTACGATGTCATCTACATCAAAGGGCGTTTTCCATATAGTTGTTGTCTCTGGAGATTGTACAGTGCTTATCCCTGCAAAAGCAAATGCACGAAATTTTACCTTAGACCCAAAACTATAAATAGGGCCTGCCGAATAGGTTTGATTCTTCCATTGTCCATTTGAGATCGTCGTTACATTACCAGATCCAAGTAAAGTAAAATCAAAGTTGTTTTCGTAATCGTCGGTTTGTAAATTATAATCTGCACCAATTCCAAACCTGGAAGTAAAGAAGAAACTCGCCCTAGCACCTATGACAGTTCCTGTACTAGCAAACTGCTCAAACTTATCGGCTGGTAGACTTGCTCCACCATATACTCCAAGTTCCAAAGTGCTAGTTCGCTGCGCGTAGATCACCGAGGTAACGATTAATAAAACAAACGGTATCCAACCTTGTATCTTTTTCATCATATTGAGTTTATCACACAATAATATGATGGTTATAACAAGAAAATAAGGACCAATAGACGATCTGTAATTTTCAGTATATCAACGGTTGTTTAGAATATAAGAGTAGTGTTATTCCAACAAAAAGCCCGATACAAAAATGTATCGGGCTTTTTATTTTCGCGAAAGCGAGATTATATACTATCCTCCAAAGTCATCAAAACGGATGTTCTCATCTGGAATTCCA
>CAWUIT010000070.1:0-11468 GCA_963922345.1 uncultured Dokdonia sp.
GTTCCAATAATTTTAACCCCTCTAGCAAAGGCTGCGTGGTAGGGCTTTGCGCCTACAAAGGCAGGTAAAAAAGAGTGATGGATATTGATGATACGATGAGGGAATTCATTTATAACGGTAGGTGTGACAATTTGCATATAGCGTGCGAGAACAATAAAGTCAACATTGTATTTTTTGAGCAACTCAAGTTGCTTTTGTTCGGCAGTTGCTTTAGTATCTTTTGTAACAGGAATATGGTAGAACGGAATGCCAAAATTATTTGCGATAGGTTCAAGGTCTTTATGGTTACTAATTATGAAGGGAATTTCAACATGCAATTCGCCGGCATTATACCTACCTAAAATATCATACAAACAGTGGTCGTATTTTGAGACTAGGATTGCCATTTTGAGTTTTCGCTCTGCGGGATGTAGTTGCCATTGCATCTCAAATGGTGATACGATTTGATCTTTAAAAATTTGAGTAAAATGCTTTAGGTCAAAGTTGCTGTCATCAAAAAAGCATTCTAAACGCATAAAGAATACATTTTCTTGTGCATCTACGTGTTGATCAATGTATGTTGTGTTGCCTTTGTGTTGTAAAATAAAGTTTGTGACGCTGGCTATAATTCCTTTTTGATCTTTACAGTGTATTAATAGCGTAAGATGTGCCATAAGTATAATTTTAGAAGTCTAAATTGCACATTTTATAACGCTTATCTGGTATTCATAATTCTTTTTGTGTAATTCGTATAGAAGTATATAGATTATTGAATATTACGTAAATTTACATCCATAAATACCCTTATAATTACAGATGGAAC
The DNA here is from genome assembly GCA_963922345.1 of uncultured Dokdonia sp. Classification (GTDB taxonomy): domain Bacteria; phylum Bacteroidota; class Bacteroidia; order Flavobacteriales; family Flavobacteriaceae; genus Dokdonia. The sequence continues at coordinate 803 of CAWUIT010000070.1, forward strand.
AAGCCACTCCTTATACTCCTAAGCATAAAGTTAGAATCGTAACTGCCGCTTCCCTTTTTGACGGTCACGATGCCGCGATTAATATTATGCGCCGTATTATACAAAGTACCGGTGTTGAGGTAATACATTTAGGTCACGACCGCAGTGTAGAAGAAGTAGTAAATACTGCCATACAAGAAGATGCAAATGCCATTGCAATGACCTCTTATCAAGGAGGGCACAATGAGTATTTTAAATATATGTACGACCTCCTTAAAGAAAAAGGTGCGGGACATATAAAAATCTTCGGTGGAGGAGGTGGTGTGATACTTCCAGAAGAAATTAAGGAGCTTATGGATTACGGGATTACTCGTATCTACTCTCCAGATGATGGCCGTGCGATGGGATTACAAGGAATGATTAATGACCTTGTACAGCAGTCTGATTATGCCATAGGAGATAAGCTAGATAACCAAGCTTCTCAACTTAGTGATAAAGTACCTACGGCTATAGCCAGAGTAATCTCTGCTGCCGAAAACTTTCCAGAGGTTGCAAAAGATACGCTTGATGCAATTCATAAAAAGAATGAATCTTCACTTACACCCGTACTTGGTATTACTGGTACTGGAGGCGCAGGTAAATCTTCACTAGTAGATGAGCTGGTGCGTAGATTTCTTATCGATTTTCCAGAGAAGACCATTGGTCTTATTTCTGTAGATCCTTCTAAGCGTAAAACAGGCGGAGCCTTACTAGGTGACCGTATCCGTATGAATGCGATTAACAATGAGCGTGTGTATATGCGCTCGCTGGCTACCAGACAGAGTAACCTCGCACTATCTAAGTATGTAGGCGAAGCCATAGAAGTACTTAAAGCAGCCGAGTATGACTTAATCATCCTTGAGACATCAGGTATTGGGCAGTCAGATACAGAGATACTAGAGCATAGCGATGTGTCGCTTTATGTGATGACACCAGAATTTGGTGCAGCTACGCAGCTCGAGAAAATAGATATGCTAGACTTTGCAGATCTCGTTGCGATAAACAAATTTGACAAGCGTGGATCGCTAGATGCGCTACGTGATGTTAAGAAACAATATATGCGCAACAATAACTTGTGGGATACACCGCAAGATGAGTTGCCAGTTTTTGGAACCATTGCAAGTCAGTTTAACGACCCAGGGATGAACACGCTTTACAAGCGTATAATGGAGAAAGTAAACACGGTAAACGAGGCAGATCTTACGAGTACTTTTGAGATAAGCCAGGAGATGAGTGAGAAGATCTTTGTAATACCTCCAGCGCGTACACGTTACCTGAGCGAGATTGCAGAGAGTAATAGAGGGTATGACGCTTTCGCGAAAGCGCAACAAGAAACAGCACAACGTCTCTACGGAATATTTAAAACCATCGAGACCATAGCAGGAGTTACTCCAGCACTTGACAAAGCAGGTTTACAAATCACAGACTTCGCCGCCGAAACTACCGAAGAAGATAAAGATCTTGTCAAGTTGTTACTGGCACAGTTTGACCGTAAAAAAATGGATCTTGATCCGTACAACTGGGAGATTATTACCGGTTGGGATGAGAAAGTAAATAGATACAAAGCCCCTGTGTATACCTTTAAGGTAAGAGACAAGGAGATTAAAATCCCTACGCACAGTGCCTCATTATCACATACAGAAATACCTAAGGTAGCCTTGCCAAAGTATCAAGCTTGGGGAGATATCTTAATCTGGTGTTTACAAGAAAATGTACCGGGAGAATTCCCATACACTGCGGGACTCTATCCTTTTAAACGTACGGGAGAAGATCCTACACGTATGTTTGCAGGAGAAGGAGGACCAGAGCGCACAAACAAGCGTTTTCACTACGTGAGTTTAGGAATGCCAGCTAAGCGATTAAGTACCGCTTTTGACTCGGTAACTTTATATGGTAACGATCCAGGCCACCGTCCAGATATTTATGGTAAGATAGGTAACGCGGGTGTGAGTATTTGCTGTCTTGATGATGCAAAGAAATTGTACTCTGGTTTTGACTTAAGTCACGCTATGACCTCTGTAAGTATGACCATAAACGGGCCTGCACCTATGTTGCTAGGGTTCTTTATGAATTCCGCTATTGATCAAAACTGTGAGAAGTACATTAAAGAAAATGGACTAGAAGCAGAGGTAGAAGCAAAGATTGCAGCTATCTATAAAGGAAAAACCCGTCCAGCATACCAAGGTGATCTTCCAGAAGGAAATGATGGTCTAGGGTTAATGTTACTAGGCGTAACAGGTGACCAAGTACTCCCAGCAGAAGTGTATAACCGCATAAAAGTTGAAACACTTACGCAGGTGCGTGGTACGGTACAAGCAGATATTCTTAAGGAAGATCAAGCGCAGAATACGTGTATCTTCTCTACAGAGTTTGCACTGCGCTTAATGGGTGATGTACAAGAGTATTTTATCGAGCAAAAAGTGCGTAACTTCTATAGTGTGTCTATCTCTGGATATCACATTGCAGAGGCAGGAGCAAACCCTATCACACAACTTGCACTTACATTATCTAACGGATTTACGTATGTAGAGTACTACCTAAGCCGTGGGATGGATATCAATAAATTTGGTCCTAACTTATCGTTCTTTTTCTCAAACGGAATCGATCCAGAATATGCGGTCATAGGTCGTGTTGCTCGTAAGATCTGGGCAAAGGCAATGAAGGAGAAGTATAAAGCAAACTCACGTGCACAGATGCTTAAGTATCACATCCAGACATCTGGGCGTAGCTTACACGCACAAGAGATTGATTTTAACGACATACGTACAACCTTGCAAGCCTTGTATGCAATTTATGATAACTGTAACTCGCTACATACAAATGCTTATGATGAGGCAATCACAACGCCTACAGAAGAGAGTGTACGTCGTGCGATGGCAATACAGCTTATTATCAATAAAGAACTAGGACTCACTAAAAATGAAAACCCAATACAGGGATCTTTTATTATAGAGGAGCTTACAGAGCTTGTAGAAGAGGCTGTATTGCTAGAATTTGACAGAATTACAGAGCGTGGTGGTGTACTAGGAGCGATGGAGACAATGTACCAGCGTTCTAAAATACAAGAAGAAAGCTTGTATTATGAAACGCTTAAGCATAACGGTGAGTTCCCAATAATTGGAGTAAACACCTTCTTAAGTTCAAAAGGAAGTCCAACAGTACGCCCAGTGGAAGTAATTAGAGCTACCGAAGAGGAGAAGCAATATCAAATCGCGATGCTAGAAAACCTCCACAAGGAAAAAGCAGATAAGATAGAAGCAGAGCTTGCAAAAATTCAAGATGCAGCGATTAATAACCGCAATATTTTTGAGGAATTGATGGAAGCGACTAAGGTGTGTTCCCTGGGACAGATTACAAAAGCACTTTTTGAAGTAGGGGGGCAGTACAGACGTAATATGTAAGGCTAGGCGATAATTTTATGATTAATTCATTTTCATAAAATCGTCATAACTACGGAGTAATTGCTCTTCTTTAATAACAATATCTGTCATTGATATGGAGAGATACATAAGTATCTTTTTCATTGACTTTTCATTTTGATCAAAATCGAGTGTAATTAAGCCTGATATTAGAAGATTAGAAAAATCTTGATATGATTTTTGTCTACTATAAATTTCATTGAGCGCTTGAATTTTTTCGACAGGAATATTAGTAATAAGTCCAGTTTGTACACCTGTGTCAAAAGCGCTGTTATTAAGAACTACCGTATTAACACCTCTAAAAAAAGAAATAGCTTTGGACTTTGTAAAAGGTTGGTTAAGATAATATCTGGCGCTATCTCTTACAGTACGGTGGTAATTTAATACGTTACCGATCTTACTTTTATTATTGTTTATTTCATTCTCAATGCTTGTTTTTAAAACCTCTGTTTTTGCATCATCTTTATTAGCTTCAGACCAATCAGAGATTAAAAATCCTAAAAATACACCGATCATTACAGAAATAATCTGAATAAGTAAGTCACCTAATTTATCTTTCATCTTTTATAGTATTTGATTTAAATACTTAGTAAAGTCATAAATATACAAGTTTATTAATTTAATTATAGCGCTCTAACTAAGTCTTAAGGTGATATTTATTACGCTTTCGCGAAAGCGAAAAACTAACGCGCTCATAATAGATGAAGGTTGATGCATACTTTTAATAAGTAAGCCTTTAAAATAGGTAAAATTAGAAAGGAGATGTTCAAAACTGATGGGAAATCACTCAATTTCAGCTTCCATTTCCACAATCAAAATTGTAATTTAGATGCCTGCTATGGATTCAAAATTAGAAGTATATATTGAGGGCTTAAATGAGGCCCAACGAGCGCCCACCTTACATAAAGATGGAGCATTAATTGTAATTGCTGGCGCTGGTTCTGGAAAGACACGGGTGCTCACAATGCGTATCGCATATTTGATGTCACAAGGTGTAGATGCCTTTAATATTCTCGCCCTGACCTTTACAAATAAAGCCGCGCGAGAGATGAAAAAGCGTATCGCAGGTATTGTGGGTAATAGCGAGGCTAAAAATCTGTGGATGGGAACCTTTCACTCTGTTTTTGCTAAGATTTTACGTATAGAAGCAGATAAATTGGGATACCCTTCAAACTTTACTATCTATGACACCCAAGACTCGCAGCGCCTTATAAGTGCTATTATTAAGGAAATGCAGCTTGATAAGGATATCTATAAATACAAGCAAATCCAAAATCGTATATCTTCCTTTAAAAACAGTCTCATTACTGTGCGCGCATATGCAAACAATCCAGAACTAGTTGAGGCAGATGCTATGGCAAAAAGACCACGAATGGGTGAGATTTATGCAGAGTATGTAGATCGCTGCTTTAAGGCAGGTGCGATGGATTTTGACGATTTACTACTGCGTACTAATGAGCTTCTCAATAGGTTTCCAGAAGTATTGAATAAGTATCAAAATCGGTTTAAATACATTCTTGTAGATGAGTATCAGGATACTAATCATAGCCAATATTTAATTGTAAAAGCACTTTCAGACAAATTCCAAAATATTTGTGTGGTAGGTGATGATTCACAGAGTATCTATGCTTTTAGAGGGGCAAATATTAATAACATTCTCAATTTCCAGAAAGATTACGATAATGTAGCAATGTACCGCTTAGAGCAAAATTACAGATCGTCAAAAAATATCGTTGAGGCAGCAAATAGTGTGATAGAAAAAAATAAAACACGCCTTGATAAAACGGTCTGGACAGAAAATGAAGATGGTGGGCAAATTATTGTACATAGATCACCTACCGATGGAGAAGAAGGTAGGTATGTAGCCAGTTCTATTTTTGAAAACAGAATGAACCACCAGGCAAAAAATGGAGATTTTGCTATTCTTTATAGAACTAATGCGCAATCACGTGCAATGGAAGATGCCCTACGTAAACGAGATATTCCTTATCGTATTTTTGGAGGACTATCCTTTTATCAGCGCAAAGAGATAAAGGATGTCTTGGGCTATTTGAGAGTGCTGGTTAATCCTAAGGATGAGGAAGCTCTTAAACGTGTAATTAATTACCCAGCACGTGGGATAGGAAGCACCACTATAGATAAACTTGTTGTTGCTGCAAAGCATTACGGCCGATCTATGTTTGAGGTGATGGAAAAAATCGATCAGCTAGGTAGCTCGATGAATATTAATCGTGGTACACAAACAAAGCTTAAAAACTTTGTTACGATGATTCAAAGCTTCCAAATACTTAACGAGAGTAGCGATGCTTTTACGGTAGCAGAGACAGTTGCAAAAAAGACAGGACTGTTGCAAGAGCTCAAAAAAGATGGAACCCCAGAAGGCGTGGCTCGTATAGAAAATATAGAGGAACTTCTCAATGGTATGCGTGACTTTGTCGAAGAGCAAAAAGAGCTTGCAGATGCCACGGGCTCACTCGCAGAGTTTCTAGAAGATGTTGCTCTTGCTACCACTTTGGATAACGACACAGGTGATGATGATCGCGTTGCGCTTATGACCATTCACCTTGCAAAGGGATTGGAATTTCCATTTGTCTATATCGTAGGGATGGAAGAAGACCTGTTTCCCTCTGCAATGAGTATGAACACTCGTAGTGAGCTAGAGGAGGAACGCCGACTTTTTTACGTAGCACTCACAAGAGCAGAGAAGCAAGCCTATCTCACCTACACCGAGTCCAGATATAGATGGGGGAAACTCGTAGATGCAGAGCCTAGCAGGTTTATAGAAGAAATAGATGATAAGTATTTGGACTATCAAACACCTATGGAGAGCTATCGCTACAAACCGCTTATAGATTCTGATATCTTTGGCGATGTAGATAAGAGTAAACTTCGACTCAAAAAGCCAGTAAGTGGTACTCCTCCTCGAGTGGGAACACCATCTCCAGATCAATTACGCAAGCTTAGAAAAATACGTCCCACATCTAGCAGTGCTCCATTACCATCACTTGCTGGGGAGCTAGAGGCAGGTACTGTAGTAGAGCACATACGCTTTGGTAAAGGCATTGTTGCTGGTATAGAGGGGAAAGGGCAAGATCAAAAAGCCGAAATTAATTTTGAAAATGGCGGCTTAAAAAAACTATTACTTCGATTTGCAAAACTTAAAATAGTAGAATAATTTTTTTGCTTTCGCGAAAGCGCTATCAGATCAACACTACTTTAGTCTTCGATGCTTAAATAAGCGTCAATATAATTTGATATTTTGATTTGAAGGTCAAGCATACTTTCTACCGACCAGTTATCACCGTGACCACCTTCATAAATAGTAAATATATGAGGCACATTTGCATTTGCCAATGCTGTATCTAATCGTTGGCCATTAGTAAGAGGCACTAACGGATCTTGATTTCCATAAAACTGAAGGGTTGGACTAGAAGAGGCAGAGACAACTTTTGCAGGACTCAAAATCTCTGCGTAGTTGGTATTATCTGGATAGGCGGCCTCATCTGTTAAGGCAGCGAGCGCAAAAGGAAATTGTGGATCATCTGCATAAAAGGGATCTGTAAAATCTGCGGGACCTACAATGTTTGCCACAAACTTCACAACATCTTGATCGTCATAACTATAATCATACATCATAGCAATGTGCGCCCCAGCACTTGCCCCTATCATCCCAAATTCTGGTAAAATGGCAAGCGATTGACTATCATTTGTTAATTGATCGATGACCATATCTACATTTAAAAATTGATTGGGAAAAGCGGGTTGCCCTTCTAAGGTAGCAAGCTCATAGTTTATATTTACGATTGCGTGATCGGGATGTAAATTTTGAAGAGGTGTGATAAAAGATGCCATATCATCCTTGTCTCCAGATGTCCATCCTCCGCCGTGTATAAGTATAAGAACTTTAGTTTTTGAAAGTGTTCTTCCTGCTGGCAGGTAAATATCGTATACTTGCTCAGGGCTAGGACCGTATGAAACATTGGTCATCACAAGCGCCTCAAGATCAACCGCCGTATCTTCTGTGGTTGTAGGTATATCTATCATTGTATCTGTATCCATCTCGTCAGAATCAGAACAACTCGATACAAGTAGGATAGATAAAACAATAAGTACTCTGTGAGACAATGATTTCATGAGATTGGTTTTAAGGTCTAACGTAAGGATCAGTATTTTATGTTAAGGTTGCGTTAGTAATTGCTCATTTTTTGACATTTCTCCCTAATTTTAAATAAAACTTAGAATTATGATAAAAGAAGGAACAAAAGTAAAATGGGAGTGGGGCAATGGTACTGCCGAAGGAAAGGTGAAATCTACATTTACAAAATCAGTAACAAGAACTATTGAAGGAAATGAAGTTACTCGCAATGGTGAAGAAGGAAACAAAGCACTTTATATCGAGCAAGAAGATGGCGGAAACGTTTTAAAACTAGAAAGTGAAGTAGAGCGAGTAGATTAGATTTGCTTTCGCGAAAGCGTACTTTTCTAAAGTATTTCTTCGTAAATTATATTAAAACTATTTTACTATGGCACAGTTTATCAAGCTTTATGAGGAAAATCCAAACCCCAAGGATTTAAAGGAGATCGTAAAAATCTTAAGAGATGGTGGTCTTATAATTTATCCCAGTGATACTGTATATGCTTTAGGTTGCGATATTACTAATACGAAAGCCTTAGAGCGGGTAGCACTTATTAAAGGTGTCAAACTAGCAAAAGCAAACTTTTCTTTTGTTTGTGAAGATTTGAGTAATCTTTCTGATTATGTACGCCAAATAGATTCAAAGACCTTTAAGATTCTCAAAAGGGCGCTACCAGGTCCCTACACGTTCATATTACCAGGTAATAACAATTTACCAAGTGCTTTTAAAAAGAAAAAGGAGGTAGGTATACGTGTGCCAGATAATGCAATTACAAGAGCAATTGTAAAAGCCTTAGGAAACCCAATTATTTCAACTTCCATCTATGATGAAGATGAGGTGATTGAATATACTACAGATCCTGAGCTGATTTTTGAAAAATGGCAAAACCTTGTAGATGTTGTAGTGGATGGTGGTTACGGAGGTAATGTCGCATCTACCGTTATCGATCTTACTGGTGACGAGCCTGTTTTAATAAGAGAAGGTAAAGGAAGTCCAGAATTATAAAAGTTAAAAAACCTCTCCGGGCAGGAGAGGCTCTTAACTAAATCTAATAAAGATTTGGGGGACTTATTATGCATAAATGCATAATAACTTATTTACCTGAAACCAAGGTTGCAGATGTATTATTAAAATTGTTATCGTGATAGGATAATTCTTCAAGATTTAAAGCATTGAGACCCGACGGAAACTCACCATTGAAATCGTTATCAAAAACGCTTAAACGTTTAAGTTTAGGTAATGCAACAATACCGTTAGGTAAAGGTCCAGAAAACTGATTGCTACTTATTTGAATATCTCTTAACTGTGTAAGATCTGCAATAGATTCTGGAAGTGGTCCATTAAGTTTGTTACTATACAAACTTAAGCGACGTAGATTTTTCATTTTAGAAAGGTCAGAAACAAGTGAACCTTCTAAGTTGTTAAAGAAAAGATCTAGGTATTCAAGATTTTCCATTTCAAAAACACCACTTGGTATTACACCACTCAATCTGTTGAGCGAAAGATTAATTGTTTTTAAACCCTTGATCTTTGCTAGAGATGAAGGAATATATCCTGATAGTTGATTGTTATGAAGATTTAAAACCTTTAGAGACTTTAAATTTCCTAGGCTAGAAGGTAAGGTTCCAACAAGGTTGTTGTTTTTTAAACTTATAGCAAGAACTTGATCTCTAAAGATGGTAACGCCTTTCCAATTTTCTGGTGAATCGTTAAGATCCCAAGGCTGGGTCCATTCATTACCATTAGTACTTTGATATAAATCTAGAAGTGCTTGCTTTTCCTTTACAGAAATAGATGCAAGCAAATGAGCTGTCGTAAGTAATCCTAAGATTAGAAGTGTAACTTTTCTCATAATTAGGTCAATTGTGATTTGGGTGAACCGAAAGTATTTAGAAATGTGATTCCTACAATGTAATTAAGAGAATATTCGACCAAATACCTTAAATTTTAACATTTCATCGGAATTTAAGTGTCTTTTGTCGATATTTTTATTATTTCGAAAGTATTTATTGAGATCATATTTTGATGTCGATACAAAAAAAAGGCTATCCTTGAGATAGCCTTTTTTTAGATTGAAACGATAAGTATTACTCGCCGTTTTCAGACATATTTTTCATTTCTTCCTCAATCATATTGTAAAATTGATCAATTTTAGGAAGTACATATATCTTAGTTCGTCTATTAGTAGATCTATTTTCTGGTGTGTTATTATCTACTAGTGGTACAAACTCGCTACGTCCTGCTGCAATCAATTGTGCAGGATTTGCTCCTAATTCAACTAATTTTCTCACAATAGCTGTAGCACGTTTTGCACTTAAGTCCCAGTTATCAAGTAATACACCTCCACTATTGTAAGGCACATTATCCGTATGACCTTCTACAAGTGCTTCAAAATTAGGCTTACCATTAATTACAGTAGCAACTTTACCAAGAATTTCTTCTGCTCTCTTCGTAATATTGTAACTACCGCTCTTAAATAATACCTTATCAGATAGCGATATAAAAACGACTCCTTTTTCTACATTAATTTCAATATCTTCATCATTAATTCCAACCTCCTTTTTCAGGCTTGTTACTAAGGCTAATGTTACACTATCTTTTTTAGTAAGTGCATCTTGAAGTCTATTTATTTTAAGATCCTTCTCTTTTAAGCTTTCTAGAGACTTTTCAAGATTAGTCGCCCCTTGTTGCGTGAGCATTGTAAGTTCTTTAGAACTTTGTATTAAGTCATTTTGTGTGCTATTTAGCTCAGCTACGCGTTCTTCGAGTGATTTTACACGTGTGGTAGCGCTAGCTTTTTCTTCTAGACAAGAATTTAACTTAACAGTAGCAGAGTTGAGTAAATCTTGAGTTTCTTGCTGTCTTGCCTCAAGAGCTGCATATTCTTTTTTAGAAACGCAAGAAGTAAGTAACAGGGTGCTGGTTATACCGGCAATCAATAATCGTTTCATAATTTGTCTAACTTTTAAATGAGTTGTAAATGTAGTAAATGAGCCATATGGCTATATAAACTTAACACTAATTTAGGGTTTTACTAGAGGTCTTTAAATCTTTTCTTCTTTAGCACGTAATAAGACCATACAATAGATACAA